>NZ_JARJMS020000061.1:0-10674 GCF_029335995.1 Thermosynechococcus sp. Uc | reverse complement strand
ACCAAAATTGATATTTTGAGTACCCGTAATTTTACAGGCATTTTTAACGTTGGCTTGAATTTGGATGTTTGCTGTTTGTGGCGAAGTTTGCGCTTTAGCTGTCTGTGCCATTAATAGAGGCAGGACTCCGCCCACAGCGGTAAGGAATAGACCGAGAAGAATCCGTTTGAGAAGGAAAGAGAAAAACATAACCCCGTCTCCTTATGAGAACAACAGCAATCCACTCCACCCATTTCTGGTGTTAACCTAATGTGGAAGTCAGCAAACTGAGGATGATTTACTCAGAATATGAGTTTATAATGCATCCTATTGAAAATTTTACTATTGTACGTTCGCCTTGCCTACCGTAAGTTTACGGAGGTTTTTAGAAGTGCCGCATTCTACAATAAAACCTAGTGTTCTAAGCCACAAGTAGCTCTCGCTGCCCATCAAATGCCCACCGCTGCCACTACAGTTGACTCATCTAGAAATTTCCAGCTAGCAAAGCCTCTATTCATTGTTGTCACGGCATTCTCGGGAATCATTTCCATCCGCTGCTTTTGACAGCTTAGGTCATGTGTCTGCCCGCCTCACTTGTTAAGTTCTCCGTCGCGCTTAACCCATTCAGTAGTTTTACTGAATGGTTCCCCTCTTGCCTTGTTAATGTTCTCACTGTTGAATTTACAGAAAACACGCCTCTCCCTGAGCTGTCATGCTTCTATTTCACCGTCGATATTCAATCCTTTTGACATCTTCCCCGGCCTGAAGGACGGGGATTCCCAACCTCGCGGTTGAGATTGTCTGCTTCATAGAGTTCTGCCAGTGCCACTTTACGGCAGCACTGGACTTACAGTCTCTCCACAGACTGACACCGCCAGCCCGGCAGCCAGAACATTGCGCGCTGCGTTAATACCGCGGTTGTGGGTCGCCGCAAATCCATTCGCGCACGCTCAATGGCATCTTGGACACTGTATGCCCACAATCCGAGCATCACTTGGACGTTGGATACCATTGGTTGCTGCCAATAACGTGCGCCCGTACCCATGCGCTTTGTATTTAAGCTGTCTGAGGCACTCTGACCAGCCTGTATCACTGATCGACTTCGCCAAACAGCGGTTTTTCTGCATGTTGCTTACAGAGAGGATTTCGATGGCGATCGCTTGATTCTCGTTGACCAGCCGAGTCGAGAGCTTGTGCCGGAAATCCCTGCGAGCGTCCGCGATGCGAGGATGCAGTCGTGCAACTTTCAGGCGAGCTTGGCTTCGTACTTGCGAAATACCTTTGGTGTTGAATTTTTTCACCGCTGGACAAGATGGCAAAATGGCTAAAGCAGTGTTGAATGCAGCTTGCAGGTGGCGTAGCGATTGCTGCCACGGAACGCTGCTGACATCGTTGAGCCACGCCTACGTCGGGTAGCACCTGAAGCGGTAGGCGCGCTTGATGTCCATAGTCCTACTTTTCATCAGATAGCGAATGTGTAAGGTGCCCTTTAAGAGCCGCGCAAACCACTTGCGATTGGCGGGAATAATGTGCCGCGGTGCCCATTCAGGACTGGTGTAGCGAAAGACCTCAGCATAGACTGCTCGATCTCCTCAGCACTGGGTGCCTTAAAGCTATACACCTGACCGCCTTGGGGGTTGAGGCCATTCATCACGTGTTTAATTGTACTGTCTTTGCCGGCTGCATCCATCGCTTGGAAAATAATCAGCAGCGCATAGATATTCTGGGCATAAAGGAGCTCTTGGGCTTCGACTTTGCTTTTGAGGCCAGCAGTATCGGCAGGATCATAGTCCTTCCCGTGAAATTTCTCGCCAACGGGGACGATGTAGCGATCGGGGTTAATTTGGTCGAGAAAATCTTGAGGGATCATCATCAAGAGGGGTTGCGGCAAAACTGTATCCTAGCCTACATTCCCCAGTACAGAAAATGCGAAATGTGCTGCTTTTCGGTCTATCTTTAACAAATTGTATAAGTCACGGGCAAAACAGAATTCTCTTTGTATGCTGTATCAGTAGGCGAGCGATCGCCCCTAATCGCATCATTACCTAACCTATTGTTTGCGTTCTGGACAGCCACCGTGGCTCCAATCAAACCTCAGAAACTGGATCTAGATGCAAGTTACCCCTGCCCTTGTCGCCGTCAGGGGGAGTTGGTGCCTATTACCCTCACAGAAGCCTTTGGATGTCGGCGCTGTCAACAAATTTTTGTCGTTCGTCCCGATGGCTTTTCCATTGAGCAATTGGCTACCACCTATCCCTACAAGCGAGCGTGGTATTGGACAGGGTTGCAATGGAATCAGTTGCAGCGGGGGTTCTCAGAAAGTTACTGGTATTTCGCGATTGGCCTGAGTTTCTTTTTATTGATGCCTATTCTGCTGTGGCTGCCCTTACTTCTACAATTGTCCTTAAAACCTGAAGGGCTGCTATGGATTATTGCCTCCCTGCTGATTGCACTGACACCAGCATTTCTGGTGTGGATTGCCCTCTCCCGTCGTTGAATGATCTGCGGCTATGTTGCCTGAGCCACTAAGGGTGGCGCGGGTCGCCAGTACACACCTCAGCCAAGCTAGCTATGCTCTGCGTCAGGAAGCTCTCAGGCATTTGATTGAGGAGTTAACAGCGGCAGAGTCTTTGTTGTTGGAACAAAATACTCTTGATCTCGAATCCAGCCGCGATCTGGCAGTGTCTCAGATTGTGCTTGGCTGGTTGCGGCTGACCCATGAGCGCCTGCACCGCATTCAGCAGTGGCTAGAGCGCCTCTATCATGCAGCGGATCCGTGGCAGCAACCGTGTCCCACGCAGCCAGAGCGGTTTCAGTATGCGGTTCCCCTAGGGGTGGTGGCCTTGGTTTATGAAGGACTACCCACCTTAAGTTTGATGCTGGCGGGCATGGCACTCAAAACGGGAAATGCCCTTGTACTCTGGAGTGGTGAAAGTAGTCGCTACACGGCGGGGGCGATCGCCAGCCTCATCGAAGCTGCATTGAGCAAAACCAGTCTGCCAAAAACCGCCATTCAGACCCTTTCCCTCACGCCCGCCAGTTGGCTTGCGGATCCCACTGCTGTTGATCTTGCCCTTGTTTATGGCCGTTTCCGCTTTATAGCCGAGCAACGCGCTGCTGCCCGCTGTCCCTTAGTCTCTCTTTCCCTCGGTAATACTTACCTTGTTTGGGATGGCTCTGTGTCGCCAGAGAGTGTCCTCAATTGTATTCAGCACAGCCACCAAGCAAACCCTGATCGCGCCCTAGCAATTGAAAAGGTCATTGTCCTCAGCAATGTCAATCCCTCTCATCTGACGTTTGTGATCAATGAACTCACCCAAGCCGGCTACAAACAGGGGGTGGACGAGTACCTGCACCGCAACTATCCCCACATTCCCCTTGTAGACGCCAGTGAGTGGCCACTCCCCTATCTAGATCAACGCTTAGCGTGGCACTACGAAGAGGATCTCACCACAGCAATCACTTGGATTCACCAGTATGGCAGCACCGCTAGTGGGATTGTTGCCAGTAGCTACAGAGACTGCCGTGCTTTTTATCAGCAGGTGCAAACCCCCTTGGTGTTTGTCAATCGCCCTCCCCAACTCGAGCGCGTGGAGGCACTGGCCATTGGCGCTGTTGCAAAGGGGTTCCAACGGGGTCTTTTTGGCCTTGCTCAGTTACTCAGTACCAAGCAGGTTTATTTGTAGGGGAGCTTGCAGCTTCAGGTGGAACTCACAGGAATAGGTGTGAGCCAATCGCTACTGCCATTGCTTTCCACTTCAGTGAGCCAGCGTTGATAATCGGCCACAAGGTGCTGACTCAGGCGCTGTTTAATCGTTAAAAGGACGCTCTTGAGTAAGCCATTGCCGGTGGCTTCAAGAAGGGGACGTGGCGTGAGATCTAAAGGCGGCGGAATATCCACGCCCACTTGCAAATCAGCTAGACCAATCAAGTCCGTACCGTTCGGCGTAGCTTGGGGAGACAAGTAACCTTCAAGAGCTAGGTGAAAGCGGCGATTAATGTAGTCCACCCCGCGAATTTCACAGCCAAGGGAGCGTAATTGTAAAGAGCCATCACTTTTGGCATGAACAGCCAGATCAACGGTGGGTTGTAAGCTGACCATGAGAAAATTGAGGGGGCGCATCTTAAGGCGAAAACGATCGCTCCCTAAAAATTCCACGCGGGTTGGATCCGTGAGAGCATAGACAAGCCGCCGGGGCTGACGCAGGTAGTGCTGCAAGGGAGCCGTGGGTGTTTCAATACTGAGGCAAACAGATTGGCTGGCCTTAAACTGTAAGTACATAGCACACCTAGCGAACGTTGTTTCCAATGTAACGAATTATTAAGAAGCCCGTGAACGGTAAACCGAACTTCCTAATCTGCCCAGTGGGTTTGCCGTCCCAGCCAAAGAACCGGAATGAGACCCACGATTACCAAAGCCAAAGCGCTCAATGCGGCTTCAGGGAGTCGCTCATCGGAAGCAAAGCGATAAACCTGTATTGCTAGGGTATCAAAGTTAAAGGGACGAATGACCAGTGTCGCAGGCAATTCCTTCATGACATCCACAAAGATCATCAGGGCTGCGGTAAAAAGGCCGGGCACCATCAAGGGCAAGTGAACTGTGCGCAGAATATTCCCAGGCGATCGCCCCAGTGTCCGCGCCACTTCATCGAGGGACGGGCGAATTTTCACTAAGCTGGCTTCAACACTGCTAAAGGAGACGGCCAAAAAGCGTACCAAGTAGGCATAGAGCAAGGCTACTATTGTGCCACTGAGAATTAAGCCCACTTCAACGCCCCACAGGTGCTCACTGACATCGTTAATGACGTTGTCTAGCCACCCCAAGGGCATGAGGATGCCAACGGCAATCACTGTACCTGGAACTGCATAGCCGGTAATGCACACTTGGGTGCCCCAACGAACCCAAACCGTTGGCAGCAAACGATGGCCATAGGCCAACAGGAGAGCAATCCCAACCGCTAGAACTGCAGACAGGGTTGCCAGAATCAGGCTGTGGCTGGCGTGTTCAAGAAATTCACGACTGAGCTGAAGCTGTTGGTAGCTAATGGCCAAATAGAGGAGCAAGCCCGCTGGCAGGAATAACCCCAAAAAGACGGGCAGGGCGCACACCAGCCAAGCCGTAACCGCTCGCCATCCCCGCAGGCGATAGGGCACTGGACGATCGCCCCCTCGATTGTAATAGCGTGCCTTGCCACGAGACCATTTCTCCACAAGCAGCAGAGCAAAGACAATCACCACTAGCACAGAGGCCAACTGCGCCGCCGCAATCTTGTCACCCATGCCAAACCAAGTGCGGTAAATGCCGACGGTGAAGGTATCCACCCCAAAGTACTGCACGGTACCAAAATCATTCAGGGTTTCCATGAGGGCAAGACTAGTACCAGCAGCGATTGCTGGCCGCGCAAGGGGCAATGCCACAGTCCAAAAACTGCGCCAAGGACCACAGCCAAGGGAGCGACTGGCTTCTAAACTACAGGTGGCCTGCTCTAAAAACGCCACCCGCGCCAATAAAAAGACATAGGGATAGAGGACGAGGGTGAGCATGGCGATCGCCCCGCCAAGGGAACGGATATTGGGAAACCAGTAATCACCGTAGCCCCAACCTGTCAGTTGCCGTAGCCATGTTTGAACAGGCCCTTCAAAGGCAAAAAACTCTGTATAGGTGTAGGCCAACACATAGGCCGGTGCTGCTAAAGGAGTTAATAGCAGCCACTGCCACCAGCGCACACCCCAAAATTGACAGTTGGTAACTAGCCATGCCGTACTCACGCCAATGACAATCACCCCGATTCCTACACCCAACATCAACCAGAGGGAGTTCAATAAGTAATCAGGTAAAACCGTTGTGGCCAGATGCTGCCAAGTGTTACCTGTATTCACAAAAATTTGGCTGAGAATGACAAAAATTGGCAAGGCAATCCCTAGGGCAATCAGCCACACCCATAACTCCCAAGGGTTCAGTCGAGCCCACCGAGGGAGGCTTAGGGACTTAGACACAGCACGACCTCCGAAAACAGACACTCAAAAAAGACTTAAAGAATGGTCAAACTAAAATCTAGCCAAGGGGATCGCGTGATCATCGCACTCGTAGAGATGTAATCCACCCCGGTCAAAGCCACGGATCGCAAGGTTTCCAAAGTGATATTTCCTGAGGCTTCAATTTTAATGTGGGGGGCTGCGCTGCGGATCATCGCCACTGCCTGGGTCATGTCTGGAATCGGCATATTGTCGAGCATAATTACATCCACCCCAAGGGAGAGGGCTTCGCGCACCTGATCGAGGGTCTCGGTTTCCACTTCAATAACCAAGGGAAAGGGACTGGCTTGGCGCACTTTCTCAACTGCAGCCGTGATCCCCCCCGCTGCTACAATGTGGTTGTCTTTAATCAGAATTGCATCGTCAAGGCCAAAGCGGTGGTTGACACCGCCCCCGACAGCAACTGCATATTTTTCTAGAAAGCGCAGTCCCGGTGTGGTTTTGCGGGTATCCACCAACTGGGCGGGCAGATCGGCAATCTGCTGAACATAGGTATGGGTGAGGGTGGCAATGCCACTGAGGCGCATGAGGCAATTGAGCGCCAGCCGTTCGCCAAGGAGTAATGCTTCTAGAGGCGCTTCCAGCCGGGCAATAATCGTCGGCTGATGACAAATTGCGCCTTCGGCCTGCTCATAGGTAAACACGACGCTGGATGTGAGGCGCTGAAAAACCCGCTCCACAATGGGCAGGCCAGCAATCACGCCCTGACTTTTAAGCCGAATATGGGCTTTTCCTCGCTGCTCCTGCAGGTGTAGGGCTTGGGTAGTGCGATCGCCCCGCCCGATATCCTCCTGTAACCACCGATCCAAGAGAGGATCCAAGACACACCACGGCGGCAAATAGGCAGATACCCTAGGATTCATTGGAGAGCGTCACTAATGCCTGCAACTTGTCCCATGCCGCACCACTGGCAAGAATTTCCTTTGCCCGATCTACACCTTCCCACCAATCCTGAACTGCAGCGGCCACGTAGAGGGCAAGGGCGGCATTGAGCGCGACCACCTCCTGTTGAGCCGTCGTCCCTTTTCCCTGGAGAACTTGGGTTAGAATCTCGGCATTCGTCTGAACGTCCCCCCCTGCCAAATCCCTAAGGGGGGCACTGGCTAGACCCAAGGCTTGGGGATCGAGGACTTCTTGGCGCAGCGGCTCCTCAGGGCTGCTAAACATGACTAGATCAGTCATATCGCCAAGGGTGGCTTCATCCACTCCTTCGCGACCATAGAGGACAATCCCCCGTTGGCAACCAAGACGCTGTAGGGCACCGGCCATCGCTTCAAGATAGCGATCGCTAAAGATACCAATCACCTGCCCTGTGGGATGAAGTGGATTGACCAAAGGGCCTAGCAAGTTAAAGACCGTGCGAATTTTCAGGAGACGGCGTAGGGAAGCTACGGCTTTCATGGCGGGATGCCAACCAGGGGCAAAGAGGAACGTGATCCCCACTTCCCTGAGTAAAAAGGCGGGATCGTTGTGGGCAAGGTTGACCCCAAGGCTCTCAAGGACATCCGCTGAACCGACGCGGCTAGAGACAGAACGATTGCCATGCTTGGCGACTTTGACCCCTGCTGCCGCCACCACAAAGGCAACTGCTGTGGAGATATTAAACGTACCGGCGCGATCGCCCCCCGTGCCGCAGGTATCAATGAGGGGTTCGGCTAAATTCAGCGGTGCACCTGCGGATTGAGCCAGTAACACCTTGGCCATCCCCGTGAGTTCCTCTACCGTCAGCCCCTTGAACTGTAGTGCTGTGAGAATAGCACCAGAGAGAGCCTCGGGAATGTCTCCTGCCAGCCATCCCTGCATTAACTGGGTGGCCTGCTCTTGCGTCAGGGGTTGGCGATCGAGGAGTTGTTGAAGCAGGTCAGACCACATTGAACAGTGCAAGCAAAGAATCAGGCTTTAATTGAGTTGTTGCTGGCGCTGGCGTGCCTGCCAATAGTGCAGGGGTAAACACAGCAGCGAGGAGGCAGTGAGCAAAAAAGCCAAGAGAGCTGTAATTTTGCACATTTGACCGAAATCGGTGCCCTCTAATGGTACAGCGATTTGCAGCCCCCGCGCACCACAATAGACCAGCCAATAGACAAAGATCATACGCCAAAGAGTTTCGCCATAGGCCTCTTGGGGGGAATACTCCCGCAGGGGAAAGTGTTTTTCTTCTTGATGAGCCGTGTACAACAGCCAGCTTAAGCCACCTAAAGCGGCAATCGCCGAGACAATTAAGATTCCCACTGACCAAGAAGCAGCCACTGCCATTGTGTTTTGGAACTCCCTATCATGAACACATCGTTCCTCAGTCTAGGGGAGTCATTTGCCAGGGATGGCAATTGCTAACAATTTGAAATTTTTACGTCAACATAATTTACAAATGCCTTCCAAGTTCAGATGAGCCATGACGGCTTCTGTGAGTTGATCGAGGGCAACAGCCCGTTGCTCGGCATAGTGGGGGATTGCTGTGGGTAGGAGTGGCAATTGGCGGCGCGATCGCAACACATTGAGCCAGTGGCGGCGCCACGCGCCATTTTCCAATAGCCCATGCAGGTAGGTGCCCCAAAGTGTGCCCGCTGTGTTGACCAGACCTAGTTCTGAGGCAGCAAAAAGGGGCTGCCAACCCTTGAGATCCCCTGTGTATTTACTGTGGCCTTGGTGAATTTCATAGCCCAAGATCAACTCAGAACAGGGGAAATAGAGGGATTGAGTGTGTTGCTGCCGAGTGCATTTGCTTGTTCCCAATTCGGTGTGCAGGGGCATCAGTCCCAGTCCTTCATAGGTGCCGCGGTATCCCTCTAAGCCTAGAGGATCGCTGATGGTGGTGCCCAACATCTGCCAGCCACCGCAAATGCCGAGAATGGTTCCCCCCTGGGCGGCATAGGCTTTTAGTTGCGCTGCCATTCCCGTTGCTTGCAAGACATGGAGATCGGCAATTGTGGTCTTAGTGCCGGGCAAAATGACGGCATCGGGCTGACCTAGGGGACGCTGGGGCGGCAAAAACTCAAGGGAAACACTGGGTTCTGCCAGCAAGGGATCAACATCGCTGAAGTTGGCAATCCGCGGCAGGCGAATAACGGTGATTTTTAAGTCTGCCCCTTGGCGTTGGGGACGGGGATCCCATAGATCAAGGGAATCCTCGGCAGCATAGTGGCGTTCGAGCCATGGAATCACGCCTAAGACTGGTACTCCCGTAGTCTCCTCTAGCCATTGCAGACCGCTGTCGAGGAGCGATCGCTGGCCGCGAAATTTATTGATTACAATTCCTTGAATCAAGGCTCGCTCCTCGGCATCTAGCAGCATCAACGTGCCTACAATATGGGCAAACACACCGCCCCGATCAATATCGGCGATGAGAATGGTCGGTGCCCCTAGATACTTGGCCACCCGCATATTGGTGAGGTCGCGGTGCTTGAGATTGATTTCCGCCGGTGACCCGGCGCCTTCACACACAATCCAGTCAAAGCGTTGCTGGAGGTTCGCCAAGGCCTCTGTAATTGCCTGCCAACCCCGCTCAAAGTAATCCCGATAGTAGTCTGCCGCTTGGGTCACACCTGCCACCTGCCCCTTGAGAATCACTTGCGAGGTCATATTCCCTTGGGGCTTCAGGAGAATCGGATTCATCGCCACTTCGGGTTCTATCCCTGCCGCCCAGGCTTGCATTGCTTGGGCATAGCCAATTTCGCCGCCCTCACGGGTGACGTAGGCATTCAAGGCCATATTCTGTCCCTTAAAGGGGGTGACCCGGTAGCCCTGCTGAGCCAGCCAACGACAAATCACCGCTGTGAGAAGCGATTTCCCTGCATGGGATGTGGTTCCCACCACCATTAGCGCTTTAGCACTCATCAAGAACCTAGACCAAAATGCCCGTAGGGTCTATCGCTATACCTATGAGTGGAAAGAATATCCTGATATTGGCCAAGAAGCAAAAGCAATCAACCGGATGTGCCGTGACTTGTTATACAGCAAGGGGAAAGTGGCGATCTCCTACAATTCCAACAAATGCGATGTCCAAAAGGGAACTGACCAGAAGTGTTGAATCCTGTAACAAAACTTAACACTTTAAGCCTGCGTCGAGCAGGTGCGAGAGGCCACAAACAGCTCTAGCTACCCATCAAAGCTCCAATGCACTATTGCACATCGCCCACTCAGTTCTAGTTGCAAATATCTCAACTTATCTAATAGTTTCTTCCCCAAGTATTCTGGTATTTCTACTAGCTCTAAAATTAAATACGCAATCAAGACCATGTATATTTGGTTGACGATACCAGTCAGACTCTTCGTCATTAACCGCTCCAACGATAAGTGCATTTTCAGAAATTTCCAGAAATTCTCAATCGCCCATCGTTGCCGATACAGCTCAGTCACTTCTTCATCCTTCAGACTCCAGAGATTCCTCGCTATCCGAAACTCTGCCTTGCTATCAGTATATTCTCAGGGATCATTTCTATCACTTCCTCTTGAAAGCTCAGGTCATGCCTGACTGCTTACTCGTCAAGTTCTCTGTGATACTGAACCTATTCAATAGCTTTACTTGATGATATCCCTCTTGACACAGCAGCTTACTGGTTAACGTTATCACTGTAAAATCTACAGGAAAAGCAACTCTCCCTGAGCTGCTATGCTTCCGTTTTACTTTTGAGATTAAGTCTTTGTCAATTTTGGCAAAGCACT
>NZ_JARJMS020000036.1:0-49779 GCF_029335995.1 Thermosynechococcus sp. Uc | reverse complement strand
CCCCCCTCTCAAGTCTGACCCCCTCCCTTTCCCCGTGGCCTTTTGGTATGAACCGGCAGCCTTTGCCGTCCTGGATCATCAGGAAGACTGCCTTTATTTAGCCGCTTCGACCTCTAGTCAACTGGCAGCACTGCAACAGGCACTTGAGGAAACACCCCCCGCGGCATCTCTTTGGGTGCCCGATCGCTCCGGCCACATTGAACTCGCCGCTGGCTGGCAACCGGACACCTATCAAGCTGCAGTTCGGCAAATTCTCCGCCATATTCGCGCTGGGGATATTTTTCAGGCCAATCTATCGGCACGCTTTTGCCATTACGGATCCGTTGATCCTTGGCAACAATACCTGCGGCTACAGCAACTGAACCCCTCTCCCTTTGCCAGTTTTTGGCAGACCCCCTGGGGTTACATTGTCAGTTGCTCACCGGAACGCCTAGTGCAGGTGCAAGGAGACAGTGTGCAAACACGACCCATTGCTGGTACCCGTCCCCGCGGCCAAACCCCTGCGGGCGATCGCGCCTACGCCGAAGAACTCCTCAGCAATACCAAGGAACAGGCAGAACACATTATGTTAGTGGATTTAGAGCGCAATGACTTGGGACGAGTGTGCCAATGGGGCAGTGTGGTCGTGGATGAACTCTTGACGCTGGAGTACTACAGCCATGTCATCCACCTGGTGAGCAATGTGCGCGGCAAGTTACAGGCGGGAATCTCTCCCGTGGCGGTGATCCGTGCCCTCTTTCCCGGCGGTACAATCACAGGCTGCCCTAAAGTGCGCTGCATGGAGATTTTGGCTGAGCTAGAACCCTTTCCCCGCAACTTGTTTTACGGCTCCTGTGGCTACTGGGATCAGCGGGGGCATTTGGATCTCAATATTCTCATTCGTACCCTCTTAGTGGCTCGCGATCGCCAGATCACTTGGGGACAGGTGGGCGCAGGTATTGTTGCCGACAGCGATCCGCAGCGGGAGTGGCAAGAATCCCTCCACAAAGCCCAAGCCCTGCTTTTGACCCTCGGAACACCAGCGTCGATCCTACAATCACCCCAGCTTTCTAGGCTCCCTTGATCAGAGTCTGCCACTCAATCACTACAGCAGTGGGAATGGCAATCTCAATCCCCTGCTCCTCTAGGGGCGGACGCAAAACCAAGGGTTCATTCTTAGGGAGTTCTGACACAAGGGGCAACAGGTCAAACTGTCCTACATTGGCAACCGTTTCTGCCTTGGGAAAGTCATCCGCAGCTGTGAGGGTTTGACCGCCGGAGGTGATCAGCACTAAGGGATCGGCATGGCGAAAGTGGTACTGCTCTGGGAACCCCACCAAGCGCAACTGCAACTGGTCACGACGGGAAAAGAGAATTACCTGCCACGTGAGGCCACGATTATCGCGCAACTGATGCCGCGATTGCACCACCACTTGATTGGGCGCTTCCTCAATCGTGCGAATCATAGCAGGGCTACTGGGGGATACTGCTAGCCACAGGGGAATAAGCAGCAGAATTAGAAGCAAAAAGTGCTGCCAACGTGCCATTAGAGCCTCTCTTTAGGTTGAGGGTTGCAGTGCCTGTTGAATTTGTGGGATGGTGACAGCGTACATCCCCCGGAGATCGCCAACGCGAAAGTCATAGGCGCGATCGCTGGGATATTTTTCTTGGATAAAGGCAGGGCGACGGTTTTTAGCCCCATGACAGGCCAGACAACTGGCCTGAACATCAATGCGACGGAAGTAGTGCACCCCTTCTTTATCCGTTTGCCAAAAGGCTTGCAGTTGACGATTGTTCTCAAACCGATTGAGGGCTTGGACTTCCAGCGCTGTCTGCGGGGCGTGGTTGGGGTTGCGGTACTTCAGTGCCACTTGACGGACTTCCCAACCATTGGCAGTAGCAAGCTCCTTGGCCTTCTTACCGACAGGCGCGCAAACGGCCTTGAAGGTGTCAAGGGTCGGTTCGGTAGGACTGCCCTCTAGGGTAGAGGCAAGGCCAATGCGCATTTGATCTAACTGTTCAATGGCCGTCACCGCTTTCCCTAGTTCTTCAGCATCAACACCAGCCAGCGTCGCCGGGGAACCATTGAGCCAGAGGACTATCATCAACAGCCCGACAAAAAAGATGCGCATCATAGAAATTACTCCTTATAAGACATGAAGTTTGTCAAAGTTTATGTGTCAGGTTTTTATCAGTAGCTGCTTCTGTGGGAACACAGTGGGTTGTAGGGGGCGCACTAAAGAGATGCCAAAGAATAACCGCAGCCCCCACTGTTCAAACCAAGGCACACTCAGCCCCCTTCGCATTTTCAACAGAAAATAGCGCTCAAAGGCTGCCTTGACCCAACTGACCCATTTTCCCTGAATGGCATAGGCAAGGCGACGGTGTTTTCCCTGGGCTTCAGGAATGACGGGAGCTGCAATATAGGCAATACCTGTGTCGCCAAAGTCGGCAAAACAGAGGGCATCCAGTGTTGGCACCACAGGGTCAGCCGCCAATTCTCCAAGGGCAACGGCAATATTGTGGCTGGCCGCGATCGCCATCTCCTCCGTCATTTGACCCGTCTTGGGCAAGCCGGTGGGCACAGGGGTGGTTTGCAAAGGCTGGAGGTGAACACTAATGCCAACCCCATAAATTTCAGGATAGTCGGGATGTTGCAGAGTGGGCAGCAGGGGCAAAAATCCCTTTTCATTGCCAAGGCGTGAGGCTCGCACAAATGCCGCGCCGCGAAACGAGGGCAAAATCATGCTGTAGCCAAAGGGGAGCACCCGTCCATCCCCTAACAGGATTCGATTCGGCTCAATGGCGGTGATCTCTGCATTGGTGATGGTTTCAATACCCCGCTGGGCAATCAAATCTAGGGTGAGCTGCTCACTGTTGGCTAAACCGCCAATGCCGAGATGACCAATGTAGGGTTCAGGAGTAATGAATGTAATCTTGACGCGATCGCGCAACCCCTGACGGCGCAGGGTGTGCTCTGCCAAAAACAAAAATTCATAGGCAGGCCCAAAGCAACTGGCTCCCGGCGCTGCACCCACAACCAACTCCCGCGGGTCTTTGAGGAATTCCTGCCATGCGCGATAGGCGGCAACGGCGTGGGCAGGCGTGCACACCGAATGACTGTAAACGCCTAAGCCCGGCAGCAGATCCAGCGCTAGCTCTGCGCCGGTGGCAATTACTAAATAGTCGTAGTCAAGGGTTTGCTCAGGTAAATAGACTTTCTTAGCTTCGGGGTCAACCCGCTGAACGGCGCCTTTTACCCACTTCAGCCCCTGCTGCCGGCTCAGGGTCTCTAAGGGGAGTTGCAGGCGTTCTAGGGAGTTGTGTCCTAGGGCAACTGCCACTAGCCCCGGCACAAATGTAAAGTAATCTCTATCGGAAACTAAAATTACTTGGTGGCGATCGCCCAAACGATGCCGTAATTCATAAGCTGTGGGCAAGCCGCCAATCCCCGCCCCTAGGACAACCACCCGTGCCATAACCGTATCCTCTGTAAATTTATTTAATTAACTATATGATAGTATAAGAAAATACAATCGGCTATAGTTCGTCTGTGCTAGGAAAAGGCCGGTTCTCCTTGATTCATGCTGTGGCCTGGTGACGGCAGCCCTTGGGGCTATACTGGAAACAGCATGACCTTTAGAAGGATAGCGAATGAATAGTTGCGTCCTTTTTGCAGAAGTTATTCAAGCGCCCGAACTGCGCTACACCCAAGAAAACCAGATGCCCGTAGCCACAATGATAGTACAGTTTCCCAGCCCGCGCAGTGAAGAGCCACCCATGAGCTTGCGGATAGTGGCGTGGGGCAACTTGGGACAAAAAATGCAGGCAGAATGCAAAGTGGGCGATCGCCTAATCCTTGAAGGTCGGCTGAAAATGGACACGATTGACCGCCCGGAGGGCTTTAAAGAAAAACGCGCCGAGTTGGTGGTGAGCCGTTTCTACACCGTTGAGGGAAATATTCTGGATCATCCTGCACAGCCTGCCCCAACTTCAATCGCTACCCCCGCCGTCACCGCACCGGTAACACCGACGGTGGCACCTCCCCCCCTCGAACCTGAAAATATTAATTTGGATAATTTGCCCTTCTAGGGATACAGCCGAAATGTTTGAATTTGCCATGGGCTGAGGGTCGCTGAGTCCGTGTCCCCTGCCGGGGTTTCTAGGAGTGTTTGCCGCCCCTTGATCTGCCATGGGATTAGCGTTGAGTGTAGTTCTAAGGTACTCCCTTCGCCAACGACTTCAGTCACTCGCAATTGCCACCCTTGTCCGTCCTCCGCTGGTTTGAGGGCAAGGCATTGAATGCGGGCATCCGACCAATGAAGAAGCTGAGCTTGGGGCGGGAATGTCTTTGATAAATTGGCGGGGGCAAACAGCTTCGCTGCCCCTTGAGCGATCGCGGCCCTGAGGGGAAGATTAAATTGAGCTGCTTGCTGGGGAACACTGGCTGCTTGCCATGAGCCGCGGTGGGGAAACACAGCATAGCTAAAGCGGTGGTGACAGCGATCGCTATTTGCATCCGGCCAGGTGGGCGATCGCAAGAGGGTCAATCGCAGTTGATTGGCTTGGGCATCCAGACCATGCTTGCAGTCGCTAAAAAGACTGACGCCGTACTCTGGGGTACTCAAATCCACCCAGGTGAGAAAGGGGACCTCCCATTTAGCTTGCTCATGGGCGCTCAGGCGGGGATTGGGGAGGGTGGGTCGCACTGTGACGCCACCGGGAGTTTCACAGGTGATCTGCTCAGCACGGATTGCCAAAGGAAAGGCCGCCTTGAGGAGAATATGTTCTTCCTGCCAGTCAATCGCCGTGTCAATGCGCAGCCAAGGGGTTTGGTCCTGCAATACATACTCCTGCTGAATCCACGAAGACTGAAAGCGCCACTTCACCCGTAGCCGCTGCTCCAGTTGATGCCAACTCACCCATTCAATGGCCTCTAGGGTCGCGCTTGGCAATCGGTGCTGCCCATAGTTGGGGTCAATGTTCCAAGCATCCCAGTATTGCCCCTGATCTTGGAAAAATTGCAGTTGATTGCCGCGATCGCCCAAGCAGGGACGATGATTTAACTTGTCATAGAGGTTAGTGATTTCCCCCGTTGTGGGATTAATTTCAACGTGGAGATAGTTATTTTCCAAGACATAGCCCAAGGGTGGGGTCGGTAACCTGTCAGAGTGGGATTCTGGACAAAGCCACAGCAGCGTGTAGCCGATTCCCGGCACCTCAGGGGTACGCAGGGTCAGGCAGCCTTGGGGGCGATTCAACTGGGCGGGCAGATTGTACCCTCCCTGTGGAGAATACACCCGCCAAGAGGGCACATTTTGGGGCAGCTGCGTCAAGTCAATGTGGACAACAGCGGCGCGATCGCCAACCCCACCATTGAAAATGACCACAGGAATAGCCCCTGTCACTGGCGGTTCGCCGTAGTTTATTAATTCACATAGCGCTGTTTGCGCCGCATCCAGTAAGGTTTCCGTTTTTGTCAAGATTTCCTGCCATGTCGGGTTGATCTCCGCATAGACCTCTGGAATCGAGGAGCCAGGGAGAATATCGTGAAACTGGTTAAAGAGAAGCTTGTGCCAACAGGTTTTGAGTTCTTCTGTGGGGTAAGCAAAAGAGGTCGTGATTGCGGCGAGGGCACACCAAAGTTCCGCCTGTTGTAGTTGCCGTTGGGCGCGATCGTGGGCAGCCTTTTGATCGCCATGAGTGGTGTAGCAACCGCGATGGAATTCCAAGTACAGCTCCCCTTGCCAAGGGGTGGTTGGAGGTGTTTCTTGAGTTAATTGTTCTAGATACTGCCGCAGCGTGGTCCATTGCCACTGCGGACCAATTCCTCCGAGCTGTTGCCAGCGCCGCACCCGCTCCAACATGTCCGCTGTGGGGCCACCTCCATGATCCCCTACACCGGGGAGCCAGAGACTGCGCTGAGATCCCGTTTGCTGCCACCATTCCTGAGCATAGGCAGCCATTTTCACAGGATCGATCCCCTCGCCAATGGGTGCCGACATCAAGGCATTTACCTCAGCACCTGCCACATCCCGCCAGACAAACCAACTGTGGGGAAAGCGTGTGGTATCATTCCAGCGCAATTTCTGGGTGACAAAGTAGCGTATCCCCCCCTCGTGCAAGAAACTGGGGAGTCGTTCCGGAAAGCCAAAGGTATCGGGCAACCAAGCAATGGCGCTAATCTCCCCAAAAACCCGCTGCACGTACTGCTGACCATAAAGAATCTGACGGGCAATAGACTCTCCATCAATGAGATTCAGTTCCGCTTCCACCCAAAGGCCTGCCGCCACCTCCCACCAACCCGCTGCTACTGCTTCCTGAATTTGTCTAAAAAGTTCTGGGGTATGGGTCTGCAAATAGGCATAAAGGGCGGGGGTAGAATGGGTAAAGGTAAGTTCGGGATAGCGTTCCTTAAGCTGTAATACGGATCGAAAAGTAGACTGTGCCACTTGCCACGTTTCGGCAATCGGCCAGAGCCACGCCAAGTCCAGATGGGCATGGCCACACAGGTGGATTGTGAAGTCTCGCAAAGGGGTAGCGATCGCCTGCATTCTCCCATGGATCTCTGCTAGCAGTGGATCCAAGATGGGGCGCTGCCCTTGGCTTTCTAAAATTTTCTTGAGCAGGGGTTCAAGGGGTTGTGGGTCAAGGGTTCCGCCAAAAAGCTCTAAAATGTCCAACTCGGTGGCAACAAAGCCGGGGTCAACTCCCCTTGGGGATTCAAAGCGCAGACAGGAGGTCACCAAAGCCCCGTGATCATGGGCGGGACTGACCAAATGTAAGATCACCTCCCATGTTTGACCAGGGGTCACTGTCTCCCCTAAGCAAAGGCTCACAGACGAATCAAACAAGTCCCCCTGATGCACCGCCTGACCATTGACATACACCGTTGCCTGATCGGCCCACCACCTGAGATCAAGGCGTAGGGCTAAGCCCGCCACACTATAGCCTTGAACCGTCGCCGGCACAGTAATCCGTTGCCCCAACCAGAGGGAGTGCCGACCCTTGGGCCACACTAGGTGGCCTTGCGCATTCACTGCATAGGGAGCAGTCCCTGCATCTTTGAGCGAGGGTGAGCTGAGGGGAAACCACTGGCCATGAATCTCAATGACTGCCAATGAATGCAGATAGTCGCGAGATTTTTTGATCAATTCTGTCAAGAGCATAAAACTTCGTTAATTTTCCTGCGACCGGCCTAGGCCAATTGCTATGCTAAAGAGGTGAGGAGCCGTCGTCATTTGTTTCACCAAACTGTCAATAAAAACAAGCAAACTTTATGTTAGAGGAGTGACCTTATGGTAACCCGATTTGAGCCGTGGCGGGGGTTTGCAATCTCCTCAGTCTGTGGGATACTGACAGCCCTAGCGATCGCTTCAGGGATGCTTGCCCAATCCCAGCGACCCCCTGCCCCCGATCAACCCGTAGAAACTGTCGTGACGGATCCTCTGAGCAGTTCCTTTCCGCTCCCTTGGAAATGGATTGACGACGGCCATGCTGCTGCCCTAAAGGCCAAAAAGCCCCTCCGCTTCACTCAACAAACCCCCCAATATGTCTCTCCCGATGGCCGCTACGTGGCACAGGCTACCCTCTACTTTACGGCTGATCCTGAGCCACACCGACAACAACTGGTGAGCGTTCTTGAAATTCGCGATCGCCAGAGCGGCACCCAACAGCGGATTGAAAGCCTCAAGGAAATGCCGCGGGACTTTTTGGCAGAGGTGCCCCAAGGTCAAGGCCTGATTGCTGTGCTTGTTCCCGTCGGTTGGTCAGAAAAAGGCAACCGTCTCTTGGTACGTCAGGTTGGCGGCTTGTTTGCCACCGATATAATTAGCGATGGCGCGTGGATTTGGCAGGCGGGGGTGGGTCATGTGGCCACAGTTTATCCCACAGCCGATGAATACGACTTTGCCACCCTCTTAGGCTGGAGCACAACAGATCCGCAGCGAGTGCTCTTTCAAACCCAAACGATGGGGAACCCCAAGGCCACGATCTGGGCAGTGGATACTCAAGGCAGCACCCAATTAGCTCAGGGCGATCGCCCCCGTGTCTATGGCACCACCCTACCCGCCACTGCCAATGCCCAGCGTTAACCTTAGGGATCGGCTCAAGGGGATGCCAACAACTGGCCAAGGTAACGATCAATCCAGCCAATCATTACTCCAGGACATTCTAACTGCGGTGTCAGTCCCACCTCTGGAATCACATCAAAGGCACGAATTGCCTCGGGATTTAACTGTGCCAAGCGTTGCCCTACGGCCACGGGGGGGAGTTTTGCCTGCTCTCCCCAAACGATATAGGTCGGCACTGTCAGATGGGGCAAAAAGCGACTGAGATCGCAACAGAGATCGCCACGAACAAAGGCAAGTGCCGCAAATTCTGCCCCCGGCGACTGCGCCACCGCAGTATAGGTGGCAACCATTTCAGGGCTGATGCGGCTAGGTCGGGCAAATTGTTGATTGGCCATAAAGGACTGCACACTCAGGGAATTGGCGACCCCAAGGCGATAAAAGGCTGTATCCACATAGGGCTGGCGGGCAATCTGGGCAAGGGGGGTCTGGCGGTAATCTTGCCCAAAATCACTCAACCCCGTTGGGCAAGTGAGAATGAGGCCACGGAAGCGTTGGGGATGGGCGATCGCCCCTTGGACGACAAAGGCTGCTGTCAATGAAGACGTGATGACCACCGCTGGTTCCACCGTCAATTGGCCAAGGCACTCCAGCAAGTGCTCCACATAAGCCGCCACCGTATAGGGTTGATTGCGATGCTCAGACGCTCCCCAACCAGGCAAATCCAAAGCAAAAAGGGGATACTCGGCTGCAAACGCCGGATACACCGCCGACCACTCATAGCGGCTTGAGCCACCGCCAAAGCCATGCCAAAAAAATAGGGGTGGGTGGGCATGGTTCGCAGAGCTGAAATCATTTGTAACGTAGGCCACCTCACCCATGGCCGTCGTGAGGGTGCGCGATTGCAGGCAATCAAACATCGGGATTTCCTAAAAAGAAGAAACCTGCTATGATAATAAATCGCGCTGAATTAAATGGGTAGCAACGGGCTGCCCCCGCTCCAAGGAGTGTCGCCGTGACCAAAAGTACCGAAGGCGAAAAGCCCACTAGTGGCTTTAAGTTAACTGAGTTTTTCCGCGAAACCAAGGAAGAACTCAACAAAGTGGTGTGGCCCGATCGCCAGCGTCTGATTGGCGAATCTGCGGCAGTGATTCTCATCGTTTCCCTTTCAGCTGCTGTCATCTACCTAGTGGATGAACTGTTTCGTTGGCTGGCCACACTGATTTTCTAGACAGCCAAAAATTTCTACGAGTACGCGCCTATGGTGAGTGAATTTACTGATCATTCTGATCTAAGCGATCCCCTTGACGATACTGTTGAAGTGGCCGAAGGGGATCAAGCGGGTAAGTTCAAACGATTTTGGTATGCCGTGCAAGTGGCCTCTGGCTGCGAAAAAAAAGTAAAAAGCACCATTGAGCAGCGGGTTCATACACTGGATGTAGCTGATCGCATCTTTCGCATTGAAATTCCCCAAACCCCGGTCATCAAAATCAAGAAAGATGGCTCGCGGCAAACCATTGAGGAAAAAATTTTTCCCGGCTATGTTCTTGTTCAAGTGCGGGCACAGCAGTCTCCCGAAACGGGTGAATGGCAAATTGATGATGAAGCTTGGCAGGTGATTAAAAACACCCCCAATGTGATTAATTTTGTCGGTGCTGAGCAACGCCGCAGCACCGGCCGCGGACGTGGTCACGTTAAGCCCATGCCCCTGAGTCCGGCCGAAGTAGATCGCATCTTTCGGAAGACACAAGAACAGGAACCCGTTCACCGCATTGATCTCAACACTGGTGATAAAATCAAAGTTCTCAACGGTCCTTTTAAGGACTTTGAGGGAGAGGTGATTGAAGTCAGTGCTGAGCGCAGCAAACTGAAAGCCTTACTCTCGATTTTTGGCCGCGAAACGCCGGTCGAACTCGAAGTGACTCAAGTGGAAAAAGTAGATTAGGACGCTAACTCACTATGGCGAAAAAGGTCGTCGCAATTATCAAACTTGCCATTCAAGCGGGTAAAGCCAACCCCGCTCCGCCCATTGGTCCAGCCCTTGGTCAGCACGGTGTGAACATCATGATGTTCTGCAAAGAGTATAATGCTCGCACCGCCGATCAAGCGGGGATGGTAGTTCCCGTTGAAATTTCGGTCTATGAAGATCGCAGTTTCACCTTTGTTCTAAAAACTCCGCCTGCTTCTGTGCTCATTCAAAAAGCCGCTGGCATTGAAAAAGGCTCCGGTGAACCCAACAAGAAAAAAGTGGGCAGTATCAGCCGCGCCCAACTGCGGGAAATTGCGGAGAAAAAAATGCCGGATCTCAATGCCAATGATATTGAGGCGGCGATGCGGATTATCGAAGGCACTGCTCGCAATATGGGCGTGACCATTACCGACTAAAGCTTTCTAGGTGTGTTCCTGTTGAGTCCCTTGTTGTTTTGGGGGGAGAAACTTGGTTTCGTTAGTACCCCGTGGAGGTTAATTCTCATGCGTAAACTCTCGCGACGACTGCGCGAACTCTATGCCAAGGTGGAGGATCGTCCCTATGCTCCCCTTGAGGCCTTACAGTTGCTCAAAGAAACGGCCACAGCCAAATTTCCTGAATCGGCAGAGGCTCACATCCGTCTGGGTATTGATCCCAAGTACACAGACCAGCAATTGCGTACCACCGTGGCGCTGCCCAAAGGCACCGGTCAAACCATTCGCGTGGCAGTAATTGCCCGCGGCGAAAAGGTGACTGAGGCCACTGCCGCGGGCGCAGATGTGGTCGGCTCAGAAGAACTGATTGACGAAATTCAAAAGGGGCGGATGGACTTTGACTTGCTCATTGCCACTCCCGATATGATGCCTCAAGTAGCTAAGGTGGGGCGAATTCTTGGTCCGCGGGGGCTCATGCCTTCCCCCAAAGCCGGCACAGTGACTTTTGACTTGTCCCAGGCCATTCAGGAGTTCAAAGCAGGGAAAGTGGAATTCCGCGCTGATCGCAGCGGCATTGTCCATGTGCTCTTTGGCAAAGCCAGCTTCAGTGCCGAAGACTTGCTGGTAAACCTTAAGGCTCTCCAAGAGACTATTGATCGCAACCGCCCAAGTGGTGCTAAGGGCCGTTACTGGCGCAGTGTCTATGTAGCTGCCACAATGGGGCCGAGCATTCAGGTGGACATCAATGCTCTGCGGGAGCTGAAACTGGCGGAAGCCGCCTAAGGAGGACTTGCCTATTGCCCAATACCCGACAACTCAAGACGGAAACCGAAGACCGCAGGGGTCTGGCTCAGACATAATTTTCCTGCCGAGGTTTGCGAAGTCCATCCCTTAGGATTGGGCGATCGCCCCGGCACCACTGCTGGGGTTTTTCTTTCACTGACTATAGGAGGTGATGTGCGTGGGACGCACGCTAGCAAACAAAAAAGAAATTGTGGCGGAGCTAAAGGAACGCCTGAGCGAGTCACAAATGGCACTGGTGATTGACTACCAAGGTCTCACCGATGCTGAAATGAAGGATTTGCGGCAACGCTTGCGCAAGTGCAATGCCAGTTGCAAGGTTACGAAAAATACGCTGATGGAATTGGCGGTCAAAGAAAATGACGCCTGGCAGTCCATGACCCAATTCCTCAAAGGACCATCGGCGTTCCTTTTGCTCAAGGATGATATTGGCGGCGCGATCAAGGCCTACCAAGAATTCCAAAAGGCCACGAAAAAAACCACCCTCCGCGGTGGGGTCATGGAAGGACGTGCCCTTGACGAAGCGCAAGTGAAGGCCATTGGTGATCTGCCCTCGAAAGAACAGCTCATGGCGCAGATTGCCGGTGCCCTCAATGCCGTCACAGCGAAGATTGCCATTGGCATCAAGGAGGTGCCGGCCTCCTTGGCGCGGGCAACACAGGCGATCGCCGACAAAGGTGCGGCATAGATCGATCCTGTTTTCGGTTTCCCTTGGGAAGCCACCTGTTTTTGTTTTTCAACCTTGAAACGATAGGAGTTTACAATGTCTGCTGCAACCGATGAAATTCTCGAAAAGTTGAAATCCTTGACTCTGCTGGAAGCCGCTGAGCTGGTCAAGCAAATTGAAGAGGCCTTTGGCGTCAGTGCGGCTGCGCCTGTTGGTGGGATGATGGTTGCCGCTCCCGTGGCCGGTGGGGCTGCTGCTCCCGCTGAAGAAGTGGAGGAGAAAACCTCCTTTGATGTCATCCTTGAAGAGGTTCCCGCTGACAAGAAGATTGCTGTGCTCAAAGTGGTGCGTTCTTTGACCGGCTTGGGTCTCAAAGAAGCCAAGGAGGTGGTGGAATCCACGCCCAAACCCGTAAAAGAAGGTGCTACCAAAGAAGACGCCGAAGCTGCCAAGAAAGAACTCGAGGAGGCCGGGGCCAAAGTCAGCATCAAGTAGTCTGTGGTATCAATTGATTGAGGGGGTGGTGTTTTTGCCACCCTTTTTTATTTGCAGCCTTTGGAAAGGAGAAATACCCATGACTGATATTCCTGCCATCTATATCGATGGCTCCTGCAAAGGCAATCCGGGGCCAGGAGGCTGGGGGGTGGTTATCTATTTGGCCGACGGCTCCGTGCAGGAACTGGGGGGAGGGGAACCCCATACGACGAACAACCGCATGGAGTTGCGGGCGGCTATTGAGGCCCTCAAAGCATGGCACCAACTGGCTCCAGGGACGCCGATCCCCCTTTACACCGACAGCCAGTATGTCCTCAAGGGGATTAGCGATTGGATTCCCAACTGGAAACGGCGAGGCTGGAAAACAGCGGCCAACAAACCGGTTCTTAACCAAGACCTGTGGCAAGAATTAGATTCCCTCAATGCTCCTTTTGTGGCGTGGCACCATGTGTCTAGCCACAGTGGCAATGTTGGCAATGAGCGCTGCGATCTTATTGCCCGCAGTTTTAGTTGCGGTCAGCCAGTTGTGCTAAGAATGTGGCAACCACCGCCGGCGTAATGTCGCGGGTATGTTCAAAAACTGCATTGGCTCCCGCTGCGCGCAGGCGATCGCCATACAGTTGACGATCCTCAGATTCCACATGGGGGGGAATGACCCCAAGGGCAATCCATGGTATTGTTACTTGGGCTTTGCGGGCATTGACAACGGTCTGCATATCCGCCACCGTATCCCCGACATAAAAGGCAGGAATGGTTTCTTGATGAGTGGCGCGACGGTAGGCCATTTGTAGTCCTAGGGGGTCAGGTTTGCCGGGTGCATCTTCCATCGCCACTAAAAGGGGCTGATCCAGACCCAAGCGGTGTTTCAGGACATATTCTGCCGAGTCCCGCGTGGCGCCACTGACAAAACCCCAGCGGATTTTTGCCCGATCGAGAGCCTGAAAATAGGCAGTATCCACCAGCAGTGGCTCATCTTGAATATAGCCCGACCAATTTTGGCCGCTATAGCGCTCCTCAAAAAAGATCACCAGATGTTCGTAGTCTAGGGGCACTTGGAGGCGGGGTTTCCCTTGGCGTTCAAAGTAACGATAGATGAGTTCACGCGCTCCTTCCCAGTCGTTATTCCAGCAGCCTTCCGCCTTGAGGTCGTCAATTTCCTTTTGACTAGGACGATAGGCTCCCCCCGTAAAATGCTCGACGGTATCCGCTAGGGCACGGCGATAGGAACGACTGACATCGCGAATCACCCCATCAATATCAAAAAAGACACAGGCACAGGGGGTACTCAACTGTAGCTCTCCAGAAACTTGTATGCAGTTGACCCAATTCGTTATTATAGAGGATGGCTCTTGGTAAAAAACGAGTTCTAGGAGGTCAGAATTGTCCCGCTTTACCCTGAGAGTGCTTTGGTTAGAAAAAGACGTGGCGATCGCTGTCGATCAAATTGTTGGCAAAGGGACAAGTCCCCTTACCTCCTACTTCTTTTGGCCGCGCACCGATGCTTGGGAACTCCTCAAGGCGGAGTTAGAGAAAAAATCTTGGATTACGGAAGCGGAGCGCATTGAACTCCTCAACCGTGCCACCGAAATCATTAACTACTGGCAAGAGGAAGGCAAGAATCTCCCTGTTAGTGAGGCACAAAAACGCTTTAGTGATGTTAGTTTTGTCGGCACCGCCTAGGATGCATTGAGTCCCTAAACAAATTACCAAAGTTGAGGAAAATACCAATGGGAATTGTACTGTACTTTGTCATTGTTACCGCTGCCATTGCCTTAGCAACAATTTTGTTTCACACCCTGCGCACGGTGAAGCTGATTTAGCCCCCATAGTCTGTAGAGAGAGAGTCTTGGTGTCCCACGCTGTTACCTTAATTCGCGGCGACGGTATCGGTCCGGAGGTTACCGCTGCTGCCCGTACAGCCATTGATGCCACTGGTGTCAAAATTGACTGGGTGGTGGTGGATGCCGGTATAGAAATGATGGAACGCTACGGCACGCCCTTACCCGAGCATGTTCTCGATGCCATTAAAAGCACAAAAACAGCCCTCAAAGGCCCGATTACAACACCGGTGGGTACAGGGTTTCGTTCCGTGAACGTCGAGATCCGCAAGCGGCTCAATCTCTACGCCAACCTGCGGCCGGCCAAGTCCATTCGCGGTGTCAAAAGCGCCTTTGAAAACATTGACCTCGTCATTGTTCGCGAGAATACTGAAGACCTCTACGCCGGGATTGAGTTTGAATACACCAGTCCTGAGGCTGCCAAGGCCCGTGCCTTTTTAAGCGATCTATCGGGTAAGCCTATTCGCGCAGATGCAGCCATTGGTGTCAAGCCCATTTCCGTCCTGGGGAGCGATCGCATCATTGAGTTTGCTTTCCAATATGCCAAGGCCAACAATCGCAGGAAAGTAACAGCCGTTCACAAAGCCAACATTATGAAATTTACCGATGGCCTTTTCCTCGAACGTGCCCGCGAAATTGCTACCCGTTACCCCGAAATTGCCTTTGAAGATCGCATCGTAGATAACATGTGCATGCAGTTAATGCAGAAGCCCGAACTCTACGATGTGATGGTGATGCCAAACCTCTACGGTGACATCCTCTCGGATCTCTGCGCAGGGATGATCGGCGGCCTTGGGGTGGCTCCCGGCGCCAATATTGGCGATGAGTATGCTGTTTTTGAAGCAATTCACGGCTCAGCCCCCAAGTATGCGGGTCAAAACAAAGCCAATCCCACTGCCTTAATTCTCTCAGGGGTGTTGATGCTGCAACACCTTGGGGAAATGGAGGCAGCAGGGCGTCTCCAAGCTGCTGTGGAAAAAGTTATTGGTGAGGGACGATTGGTTACCTATGATTTGGCCGTAACAGATCAAGAACCCGTGGGTACCCAAGAAATGGCTGCCGCGATTGCCGAGTACGCTGCACCCTAACCCACTAGTAGGTTTTCCTCAGGATATTGCACACTAGAGGGTTGGGGGTCACCGATAATGGCCGCCATCAGCAGCAGGATACCCACCCGTCCGACATACATCGTTGCAATCAAGACCAACTTGGAAAAAACGGTTAATTCACTGGTAATGCCAGTGGAAAGACCAACAGTGCCAAAAGCAGAAACAGTTTCAAAGAGAATATTGATAAAATTCTCTTCGGAGTCAGCGATCGCGATTAGGGTAGTTGAAATCAGCACCGTAAACATGGAGCCAAAGGCCACTGCGACTGCCTTCATGATGAGTGAGGGGGGCACCTGACGGCGGTAGAGCAACACCACTTCTTTCCCTTGGAGAGCTGACTTGGTAATCCCTGCCAGAATCCGCAACGTAGTTGTTTTAATCCCTCCTGCGGTACCACCGGGGCTACCGCCAATAAACATCAGGGCAATGACAATAAATAGCCCGCCATTGTCAAATTCGCCAATGTTGACGGTATTAAAGCCCGCCGTCCGCGCGGTAACTGACTGAAACCACGCCAAGAGGAGCTTTTGATCAAAAGAAAAAAAACCGTACCGCTCTGGCGATTGCATCTCCGTCAGGAAGAGCATCACTGTTCCCAAGATCAGGAGAATCGCCGTGGTACTGGTCACAATTTTAAAATTGAGGCTAAATGTCATTTGGCTGGCCTTGCGAATCAAATAGGCGGGCTTACCCCAGTGGCGCAGATGCTCTCGTAGCCAAAGGTAGAACTCAAAGATCACCTCATAGCCAATGCCACCAAAAATAATTAGCAGTGAAATCACCAAATTCAAAGGTACAGAGGTTTGATACCCCACTAGATTATCGCTAAAGAGACTAAACCCTGCATTGTTCCACGCGCTAATACTGTGAAAAATGGCCAGCCAGAGTGCCCGTGGATCACTAAAGTCTTGGCGAAAAATCAGCCAGAGTAAAAAGGCACCCGTCAGCTCAAAGAGAAAGGTCAAGCCCAAAATCGAGCGCACCAGTTGCCGTGCCCCCTGGATGCTTCGCCGATCTAAGGCTTGCTGTACCGCTATTTTTTGCCGCAGGTTAAACTTTCGCCCCAGCAAAATAATCAAAAACGTAGTGGCCGTCATATACCCCAGACCACCGACTTGAATTAGGAGCAGAATCACCAGTTGGCCAAAGGGAGAGAAGTGGGTTGCCGTGTCAACAATAATGTGGCCGGTTACACAAACTGCCGATGTCGAGGTAAATAGGGCAATAATTACGGGGTTCCACTGCCCATTACTGGTGGACCAAGGCAGGCATAAAAGCAGCGTCCCCACCGCAATCACCGCCAAAAATCCGAGGCAAATTGTCCGTGGAACCGTCAGCATTAACAATACGTATCCAAAAGGCCTGAGGCTAATCTACCGCAGGATTGTATTGGCAACAATCGTTCTAGACACAACAAAGCCCTAACTTGCGGTTCCGAATCGGGATGACAGGATTTGAACCTGCGACCCTCTGCTCCCAAAGCAGATGCGCTACCAAGCTGCGCTACATCCCGGCAGTTAATTTCTATCGTACCACTGAATTCTCAGCACAATAGGACAGGGACGCTTAGAATCAAGAAAGGAGTTTTTCATTTTGTTAAGGTTGCCCTCGCTGGTATGACCGACGTCCCCGTTTCCCACATTCGCAATTTCTCGATTATTGCCCACATTGATCACGGCAAATCAACCCTTGCCGATCGCCTACTGCAATTTACGGGCACGGTGGATCCCCGTGAAATGAAGGAACAGTTTCTCGACAACATGGAACTAGAGCGGGAGCGGGGAATTACGATTAAGCTGCAAGCTGCCCGCATGACCTACACCAGTCACGATGGCGAAACGTATATTTTGAACCTGATTGACACCCCCGGCCATGTGGATTTTTCCTATGAGGTGTCGCGATCGCTGGCTGCCTGTGAAGGGGCACTCCTCGTTGTGGATGCCTCTCAGGGGGTGGAAGCGCAAACGCTGGCCAATGTCTATCTGGCCTTGGAGCACAATTTAGAGATTATTCCTGTCCTCAACAAGATTGATCTGCCCGGTGCCGAGCCGGATCGCGTAAAAGCAGAAATTGAGGAGATTATTGGTCTCGACTGTTCCCAAGCGGTTCTCGCTTCCGCCAAGGAGGGAATTGGCATTGAGGAGATTCTGGAAGCCATTGTCCATTTGGTACCACCCCCCCGCGATACGGTGGATCAACCCCTGCGGGCATTGATTTTTGATAGCTACTATGATGCCTACCGCGGTGTAATTGTTTATTTTCGGGTTATGGATGGGGTAGTGCGCAAGGGCGATCGCATTCGCTTGATGGCCTCCGGCAAAGAGTACGAAATTGACGAACTAGGTGTCCTTGCCCCCAATCAGAAACCCGTGGAGAGTCTCCATGCCGGGGAAGTGGGCTACTTGGCAGCCGCTATTAAAGCCGTTGGCGATGCCCGTGTTGGCGATACGATTACATTGGCACAAAACCCAGCCAAAGAGCCTCTGCCGGGTTACACTGAGGCCAAACCAATGGTCTTTTGTGGTCTGTTTCCCACCGATGCTGACCAGTTTGAAGATCTGCGGGAAGCCCTTGAAAAATTGAAGCTCAACGATGCTGCGCTCCACTACGAACCGGAAACCTCCAGTGCCATGGGCTTTGGCTTTCGCTGTGGTTTTTTAGGGCTGCTGCACATGGAAATTATCCAAGAGCGGCTAGAGCGGGAATACAACCTAGACTTAATCATTACTGCACCTTCGGTGGTCTATCGCGTCACCACTATCAAAGGAGAAGTCCTAACCATTGATAACCCCAGCCTACTGCCAGAACCCCAATACCGCGAAAAAATTGAGGAACCCTACGTTCAACTGGAAATGATTACTCCCGAAACTTATGTGGGAACGCTGATGGAACTGGCGCAGTCGCGGCGGGGCATTTTTAAGGATATGCGCTACCTCACCCAAGGGCGCACCACGTTGGTCTATGAAATGCCCTTGGCAGAAATTGTTACCGACTTCTTCGATGAAATGAAGTCGCGATCGCGGGGCTATGCCAGTATGGAATACCACCTGATTGGTTACCGTCCCAATGATCTGGTGAAGCTGGATATTCTCATCAACAATGACCCCGTGGATTCGTTGGCGACGATTGTTCACCGCGATAAGGCCTACTATGTGGGGCGTGCCCTCGTCAGCAAACTCAAGGATCTGATCCCACGCCACCAGTTCAAAATTCCCATTCAAGCAGCCATTGGTTCACGGGTGATTGCCAGTGAAAGTATTCCTGCTTTGCGTAAGGATGTCTTGGCCAAGTGCTATGGCGGTGATGTCACCCGCAAACGCAAGCTCCTAGAAAAACAAAAGGCCGGTAAAAAACGAATGAAAGCAATCGGGCGAGTGGATGTGCCCCAAGAGGCCTTTATGGCGGTATTGCGACTCAAGAATGAATAGGAGGTTCAGAATGTCTCAACGATCATCGGGGAAATGGGTGGCAATCGTCACCGGTGCAATTTCCCTGTTACTCGGCATTGGTTATTTGGTGTTAGTCCAACTCTTGGATTGGCGCGGCGACTGGCAACCCGCTCCTTTAGGAGTACTGCGATTGCTCCTGTTTTAGAACCATTAGGTAGCCAGGGGTAGTTTGCCATGAATCGTCAAGCGGACATGACTGAGGGCTCAATCTCCAAGGGGTAACCAATTCGTGGTTTCAAACACCGCTACCTGTGGATCCGCCACAGTTTCCAAATGAAAAGGGTGTCCACCGGTTCAGCCGGCAGCAGTTTTTGCCGCAGGGAATTGGCCGGCAGTGCAATTTGCCACTTCGCCATTGATGAGCAAAACAAAGCCCCGCCCCCAATCCAAGGCCAAAAAGCTAGCGCCAAAGGTCGCTTGGCAAAAGGGTAAACGGGGCAGTGGGTGTAACCACAAAACTTGGGGAGCAACCCATGCCAGACTATGGATTTGGTAAGCACCTAGGGGATAAAGTGTGCGCCAGTTACATCAAGCGCCTAGGATTTGAAAGATTCCCCCTCAACTTCTTCCGGTGCATTGGGCATGGGCAGCCAATACCCTACTCAACTGCCTGGGGCAATAGCTCACGTCGCGGTTGAGCTTGGATCTTCACTTGACCTGATTCATCCACATCAATGAGGGCAGTATCACCTTCGCGAATGCGGCCGGAGAGTATTTCTTCCGCCAAGGTGTCCTCTAGGAGGCGCATAATCGCCCGCCGCAGTGGCCGTGCCCCATAACTGGGGCTGTAGCCCTCATCAATGAGCCGTTCCTTGAAGCGTTCGGTCACTTCTAAGGTAATGCCCTTTTCTGTCAGGCGTGAGAATACTTCCTTGAGGAGGATGTCAGCAATTTGCTTGACCTCGTCCTTCGTCAATTGACGGAAGACAATGATCTCATCAAGGCGGTTGAGGAATTCAGGACGGAAGTACTGCTTTAGTTCCTCATTCACCAAGGAGCGAATGCGGTTGTATTGTGATTCGGCAGCATCCTCCGTGCCAAACTCAAAGCCAAGGCCGCCAGCCCCTTTCTCGATTACCTTCGAGCCAATATTGGAGGTCATGATCAAGAGGGTATTCTTGAAGTCAACGGTACGCCCTTTGGAGTCGGTGAGGCGACCATCTTCCAAAATTTGCAGCAGAAGGTTAAAAACGTCGGGGTGGGCTTTCTCAATTTCATCAAAGAGCACCACCGTGTAGGGACGTCGTCGCACAGCCTCGGTGAGTTGACCGCCTTCGTTGTAGCCGACATAGCCGGGGGGTGAGCCAATGAGCTTGGAGACAGTATGCCGCTCCATGTACTCGGACATATCCAAGCGGATCATCGCCTCTTCGGAGCCAAAAAAGTAAGCGGCCAAGGCTTTCGTTAGCTCGGTTTTACCCACACCCGTCGGTCCAGAGAAGATAAAGCTGGCAATGGGACGGTTGGGATTTTTCAGACCGACACGGGCACGGCGAATGGCACGGGAGATGGCTTTTACTGCTTCATCTTGGCCAATGACCCGTTGATGTAGGGTTTCCTCCATGTGCAGCAGTTTTTCTGACTCGCTTTCGGTGAGTTTGCTCACAGGCACCCCCGTCCAAGAGGCAACAATGTGGGCAATATCCTCTTCAGTGACTACGGGGGTTTCTTCCTCACCGTTGGCGCTTTCAGCTTTTTTCTGCTGGGCAATGGCACGGATTTGCGCTTTCAGTTCCATTTCGCGATCGCGCAATTCACCCGCTTTGTCAAAGTTTTGGGCACGCACGGCATCATCTTTTTCTTTGAGCACTTGCCGCAGTTCGCGATCCAGTTCCTTAGCTGCGGGGGGCAGTTGCGAGTTAATCAGGCGCACCCGTGAGCCGGCTTCGTCGATGAGGTCAATAGCCTTGTCGGGCAAGTAGCGATCGCTAATGTAGCGATCTGACAGCTTCGCTGCCGCCTCGAGGGCTTCATCGGAAATTTTTAGCTTGTGGTGCTTCTCGTAACGTTCCCGCAGGCCATAGAGAATTTCAATGGTTTCTTCAACGGAAGGCTCACCCACCATTACCGGCTGGAAGCGCCGCTCCAAAGCAGCATCCCGCTCAATGTGTTTGCGGTACTCATCCAATGTGGTGGCACCAATGCACTGTAACTCACCGCGAGCCAAGGCGGGTTTGAGGATATTGGCGGCATCAATGGCTCCCTCAGCAGCCCCAGCCCCAATCAGTGTGTGCACCTCATCAATCACCAAGATCACGTTCCCAGCTTGGCGGATCTCATCCATGATCTTTTTCAGCCGCTCCTCAAACTCACCGCGGTACTTGGTGCCCGCCACCAACAGGCCAATATCGAGGGTCACTACCCGTTTGTCCTCGAGAATATCGGGGACATCTTTATTGGCAATGCGCTGTGCGAGGCCTTCTGCAATGGCAGTTTTACCCACCCCTGGTTCACCAATCAACACGGGGTTATTTTTGGTGCGGCGACCAAGAATTTGAATTACCCGCTCGATTTCTTTTTGCCGACCCACAACGGGATCTAACTTGCCATCAATGGCCATCTGCGTGAGGTTGGCACCAAATTCATCTAGCGTTGGCGTTTTGGTACGCCCTTGACTAGCACCGGCGGTCACCTCTGCGGTTTCACCCAGCATGCGAATTACTTGGGTGCGCACCTTGGAAAGATCAACGCCGAGATTTTCAAGAACCCGTGCTGCTACCCCTTCGCCTTCGCGAATCAGACCCAACAGGAGATGCTCAGTGCCAATGTAATTGTGTCCCAACTGGCGGGCTTCTTCGAGGGAGAGTTCCAATACTCGCTTGGCGCGGGGGGTAAAGGGAATCTCCACCGCAACAAAACCAGACCCACGGCCAATAATTTTTTCCACTTCGATGCGGGCGTCTTTGAGGTTCACACCCATGGAACGGAGAACCTTTGCCGCCACACCGGTGCCTTCCCCAATGAGTCCGAGGAGAATTTGTTCAGTACCGACAAAGTTGTGGCCGAGGCGGCGTGCCTCTTCCTGTGCCAGCATGATGACTTTAATGGCTTTTTCTGTAAACCGTTCAAACATGACCCTTCCCCTAATGGCTCCTGCGTGCTGGTAACACTCATCTTAACACGTCCACTTTGGCGTGTTTTTGTATGCCAACTTACTATCACTGTAAATGTTGACTCATTTTTTTGCAGGTGCGGTTGCCCGTATTTTGTAGGACAAAAGGCGATAGACTACATTTGCTGATGCCTAAATTTTTCCCCAATGGCTAATCTATCGGATTTTCTTGCCGTTGAACCCTCCCAGCGCGCCCTCATTTTTGATATGGATGGGGTGATTTGTCATACGATGCCCTATCACCTTGAAGCTTGGCGCGTTTACGTTGAGCGCACCCCTGAACTGCGGCAACAGATCAACCTTGAGCATCTACGGCAAATGGGGGGTAAGCGTAATGCTGAACTTCTCCCTGAACTCCTTGGGCGATCGGTGACTGCAGCGGAAGTAGAACGTTGGGGTGCGGGTAAAGAGGCAGTTTTTCGGGAACTACTGGCACCCCATTTGGAACTGTTGCCGGGGCTGTTGCCCTTTCTTAAAAGCGCCAAGGAGAAAGGCTATCGCTTGGGTTTAGGCACCTCTGCCTGCGCTGCCAATGTTAAATTGGTGCTCTCCTGTGAGGGGGTGGGGGACTTTTTCGATACGGTGGTGATGGAGCAGGATGTGCAACGGGGCAAGCCGGATCCCGAGTGCTATCTCCTAGTGGCGGAGCGATTGCAGGTGTTGCCGCAGCACTGTCTGGTCTTTGAAGATGCGGTGGCAGGGGTGCTGGCGGCGGTGCGCGCAGGGATGCTCTGCTGGGGCGTCTTGACAACGCAATCGGAAATGGCACTTCAAGACGCAGGAGCAGAAGTCTGCATTGAGGATTTTACGGATCCGCGCCTTCGGCGACTATTGTCCTAGGGCATTTTCGGCGATCATGGGTACTGGCGCGTTAGGAATCCACCACCTTGGGCGTTGATCTGCGCAGTTATGTCTATCTCGACTCCATCCAACCGCAACACGCGGCCTACTTGGGAACCGTGGCTCAAGGGTTTTTGCCCCTACCAGGGGACTGCTCCCTTTGGGTGGAGATTTCACCGGGGATTGATGTGAATCGTCTTTTGGACATTGCCCTTAAGTCTGCGGTGGTACGGCCGGGGGTTCTATTTATCGAACGACTCTATGGGCTATTGGAGGTGCATTCGGGCAATCAGGGGGAGGTGCGAGCCGCAGGACAAGCTATTTTAGATGCCATTGGCGCTCGGGTACAGGATTGCCTGCGGCCACGGGTGATTTCCAGTCAGGTGATTCGCAACATTGATGCCCACCATACCCAGTTGATTAACCGCTCCCGGCGGGGCAACATGATTTTGGCGGGGCAAACCCTCTATGTGTTTGAAGTTGAACCCGCAGCCTATGCCGCCTTAGCGGCCAATGAAGCGGAAAAAGCAGCACTCATTAATATTTTGCAAATTTCAGCGGTGGGCAGCTTTGGCCGCCTCTTTTTGGGGGGTGCAGAACGGGATATTCTCGCGGCGGAACGGGCGGTCTTAGCAGCAATGGACCGCTTACCGGGGCGGGATAGTCTTAGCGATCGCCGGGAGTAGCCTTTGCGTGTTTTTTTAATTTCTTCTCTAGGCGGTCTAAAAGAGGACAAGAGTCACTCTTTTGGAGTTGATAGGCTCCTCGCCAGTCAAAGCTCTGCCAGCTAAAAGGGATCTGGGAGGCGGCAGCAAGCCACAGTAAACGCTTGGCACGGGTCATGGCCACATAGAGAAGGCGGTATTCTTCGGCAATTTTGGCTTCTTTGGCTTTTTGATAGGCCGCTTTCCAGTTGAGAGGGGGTTGTCCATGGCAGTGGGCACGCAGTTGCGATCGCACCACCTCTGTAAACTCCACATCAGGACTGAGGAACTTGGCATTGGCAGGCACCCAACTCTCACCGGAGAGGGTTTTTGTTTCTATAAAGGGGATAAAAACGGCATCCCAATCCAGCCCCTTGGCACGATGCATCGTCATAATTGTCACCTGACCTGCTCGCACTAAGCGGCTATGGAGGTCTTCCATCTCAACAGCGTCAAAGCGATCTGCTGCCACCAATTCCTGCCAGCGGGGATAAATACGCTGCCACAGTTGCGTCGGTTCCTGCTGTGCCAAGTGGCAAATCAGGCGATCGGTGGTGGCCAATTCAGCAGCGTCATAGTCTAATTCTTGAGCGCAGTACGTGATCAAGGGAAATAGCGACAGCTCTAGGCGGGCTTTGAGGAGACGTTGACAGTACTGCCGTGCCTTGAACTCTGGCTCCTCAGCAGGGGGGTCTAAAGGACCGGGGTAGAGAAACACCTCCGGCTGGGCGGCCAAGCGATCCAAATTTTGGACAGCAATGCGTTTGCGCTCCTGAAGAACAGTCAGGGCTGCCTTGACTGCTTCGGGGGAATAGGGACAGTGGAGAAAATAAAGAATGTCCAGCAATTCCTTGGGGATTTGCGATCGCCGTTCAATGCCTGACACATCGAGAATGGGAATCCCTTGAGCGGCAAGGTCAGTACCAATGTTGAAGCTAGAGGGCGATCGCAACAGATCTGCAATGAATTCCCCTTGGCGGTTGGTGCGCACTAGGACGGCAATTGAGGCATCAGGATGGTCTGCCAATACTTGGGAAATGCGGGCTGCTAGCTCTCGCACGGTCTCAAAAATAGTTGCCGGTCGGGTAATTTCTACGCCCTTTCCCCAAGGGTCTGGGTTTTCCCCTGGTTGCCGCTGAGTCGGGGAGACGGGCTGAATCTTTTGGCTCCGAAAGGGGAGTTCTTGGTTTTGGAGGAACCGGTTGCTCCATCGCACCAAAAAGTTGGCCGCTCTAATCACTAGGGGGGTCGATCGCCCCGCTTGGGTCATGGTGTAGAAGGCGTGTTTTTGGGCACACTGGTTACAGAATTCATTAAAAAAGAGTGGGTCTGCCGCTGTAAACGTGGAGTTAATGGCCTGATTGGGATCCCCCACCCGCACAAAATTAACTTGTTTTGTGGTGCTGTCCTCAGCCAGAAGTTGCAGTAAGCGCGATTGCAAGGGGGTCGAGTCTTGAGCCTCATCCTCAAAGACGGCATACACCCGCTGTTGCCACTCTTGGCGGCACTGGGGATTGCCCTCTAGGAGTTGCACCGCTGCCAAAATCATTTCATCGTAGTCAATTTGCCCCCGCTGAGCCAAATGGTGCTGGTACAGTTCCAAAAGATCGGCACCAATCTCCAAAAAAGGGTAAGGCTCGGCTTCTGCTGTGTTTTGGGAGTGTAGCTTCAAAGACAACTGGCGCAGATCATTGGGCGTCAACGCCATACTGCGGGCACTGCGAATCACTGTTTGTGCCAACTTCACCAAGATGTCAGTTAAAAGGGCACTTCTGCGGCCATCGTGTTCGACATCGCTCAGTGGGTTGGTGTCGCAGCCTTGAATCAGCCGTTCTAGGAGTTGGGGATGAGACCGCGCCCATTCCTTGACACAGGTGGCACACAGGCGTTGCTGTTCATGCTCACTGATTAAATTTTCCCCACTCCAGCGCAGAGCCGCTGTGGGATGACTGGTGGCAACTTTTAACGCCAAACTGTGGAGCGTCTGCACACTAAAGCCATTACGGGGTAACCCCATCTCGCGCAAATACTTGCGAATCCGTGCCTTGATATTGGCAGCAGCCGAACGACTGTAGGTCACCACCACCAGTTGCCGCTGTTGATGGAGCTTTTTGCGGGCGATGGCGATCGCTGCTCCCACAGCCATGCCATGGGATTTGCCCGCTCCGGGTACTGCCGATACCGCCAAAAGCCCCCCTTGCCATTGGCTAATTTCCTTTTGACCGGGACGGAGGGTTTGCAAGAGCTGACTGACATGAGCAGGGATGGACGACAAGATCATAAAAAACTGTAGAAAGAGTGACATATCCCCAACCCCCACGCTTCGCGTCGAGGGCAAGCTTCTCCAATTTGTCGATCTTCGCATTTTATAGTGCGCCGATGCCCCAGACCCACTTTTTTGATAAGCAATGCAGAGTTCACGTCTCGCCGGTCGGATCACGCTTGCGGCACTTGGTTTAGGCAAATTCCCCAGTGCTGTGACGTACCGGCGGGGTTGACCTTCACGACCAACCGCCCAGCTTTTGCAGCTTTGTACAGAAGGATTTCGTTAAGGAACCTAGCTATCCTGGCGTCGGCAAAACTTTTGCTCAGGCTAGACTTTGCCGCCTGACCGTTGGGCAAAAACTCGCCACTTTCACCTAGCTTAGGTTCGCAGCGGCGGGTCATGTGGGTGACTTGCAGCTTCGCCACAAAGATCACATCGGTATGGGTAGGCTGTTTGCATACGATAAGTATGGCACTTCAAAGGCACGACGACTTTATTTCCAGCGGGCGATCGCACACCTAGTACTCACCCCAAAATATCGCCGCAAAGTGTTCACTCCCCATTCCCCTTCGGGAGAGCGTGGCGCTTCCCGCCGATTAGCTAAAGATTGATTACAACAACGGGCTTCTGACCTCTGAATCTCAAAATATCGTATAATAGAATACAGAAATTTTAGAGCAAGTTGTTCCCTGACGCAGACCACCGCAAGTTTGCTAACGAGTCAATAAATATTCCCCTAGAAGCCTTGATTTAATTATGCAGCTCATCTATCGCGGCGTTAAATACAAAACTTCTGACCAAGCTATTCCCCTTGCTGAATCGGGCACCAAGGGTTTCTATCGGGGCGCCCAATGGATAGGCCACAACGTGGCTGAACCTGTTCCTCAGCCCAATCACGTCCTTTGCTGGCGGGGAGTTACCTACCAAACCAACGGTGTTCCAGTTGCCGCAACCGCTCTGAGAACGACGGCTACCCCCTCCGGGCTTCCCCAGCGCAAACGCAACTCCTTGGCCGAAGCCCATCGCCATGCGATTCTCAAAACTCTTGAGCGGCGGCTTCAGGTGGCTCGCAGCCAGGGCAACGAGAACCTCATCAGTCTATTGGAAGAGGAGTGGCAGCAATTTGCCTAAGGTGAGATCACCGCAACCCAAACTGGGGTGCCGTTGGTAACAAGGGCGTTTTTTTATTTGTTATTCCTCTTTTCCTGGCGAAAAGCGGTTGCTTGGGCAAAGGCTGCCGCTGCCCGCTCGCGATCGCCCAAGGCTTCATAGGCACGTCCCAAGTGTTCCGCTGCAATCTCCCGCACATAGCCCAAGGGAAAAATCATCTGTTTGCTATAGCCATCGGTGCGGCCCAACTCGAGGCAGTACTCAAAGTAGGCTGTTGCCCCCAATGGCAATCCTAAGGCCATAAGCCAGCATCCCGCCAAATCATTGAGGGGAGGATAGGTCGGAAACCACACTAAACTCTGCTGACACAGGAGTTGCAATGTTTCGTGATCCTCAACAGCCAGCAAACGCCGCCCCAGTTGATTGAGAATTTCTGGCAGTGCACCGGGGGCATTCTCAGGCAGTTGGCCGGTGAGGAGGTGGGGCAAGAGCCGCTCAAAAAGTTCTTGGTAACACTCATCAGCAGCCTTGGGGTTATTCACCGCGTGGTACATATCGGCCAAGGCAAAAAGGAGACTCAAAGGCAGACCTTCACTGGCGCGAATGCGCTCCAAAATCGGGATGTTGCGATCGCGCATCTTGGCTTGAATTTGTGCTGGCTGATAGCCATAGTGATCAATGCGCAGTGTTTCCAGAAAACCAACGGTCAGTGGTTCTCCTGCCGTTGACACTAACTGCTCATGGAAGCGTCCCTGATAGCGCAGCGTTGGCAGGTTGCGAAAAAGTCGCACAATGGCAAAGTCAGAAAATTGTTGCCCTGTGTCGATTTCCCGCCGTAGGAGTTGGTAGGCAGAGAAAGTTCTGCCCTCTAGTTGTTGCCCTAATGGCACCGGCGACTCCTGCAACGTCACAAGCACCTCATCGGCATCAATCACCAAAATCCACTCAGCCGTGGCCTGTTCTAGAGAGTAATTGCGGGCGGCGGCAAAATCATCCTGCCAAGGGAAGTGAAAAATCTGCTCCGTAAACTGGCGGGCGATCGCGATCGTCTCATCCGTTGACCCTGTATCAACCACAACGATCTCATCTACCCAAGGCTGAACACTGCTGAGACAGCGAGCCAAATGAGCTGCCTCATTTTTGACAATCAGACAAGCACAGACCCGCACCATCTACAGCAGCTTTTCCAATTGCTGGCGCAACTGATTCAGCTCACTTTCGGAGAATTCACTCTCAGCAGCGGGGGGCACGCGATTTTCCAGTTCCCAGTCAGTTTCTTCGACATTGCGCTCTGGGGGTGCCAGAAAGAGACGCTCAGCATCGTTTGTCGGCACAAATCCTTCGGGAACCAAGTGACAAGTGTAGCCTGAGGATTCGCAAAATTCTTCGATTTCCTTGGCATCAATGGGGACAACACTGGGGGGATGAAAATCCTGTGCCTCTAGGAGCATGGCGTAACGACTGGCATCGTCTTCACTTTCAAACATGAGGATGAGGTTGCGATCGCCCAGTTGTAGAGAATGAATGCCCTCATTTTCAGTCCCTGGGTTGTAGAGCAACACGTAAACGCGCATGATGCCTCGCCAATCAAATCTCAACAGCGATTATAACGATTTTGGTTCCCCTAGCCGTAAGAGTTTTCAGTTCAGAGTGTCAAAGGAGTAAACATAGAACTTGGGTTAGAATAAAGTTTTTTCGGGTTCCCCTTTGAGCCGCTGCTCTAGCCATGCTTGGCGATAGGTGAGTTCTAATTCATTCCCCGTGCGACGAAAAATTTGTGCCTGCTGCAAGAGAAAGGCTTGAAAGAGCCGCTGAAAGGCAAGAGCAATAATTGCCACCACCAAACCAGAGGCAGTACTGATTAAGGCTTCACTAATCCCTAGACCCACGCCCATTGTTGCTGGTGTGCCAATGTCTCCCAAGCGAATGGAACTGAGGGCACTAATCAGACCTAATACTGTTCCTAACAAACCCAACAGCGGCGCCATGGTAATTGTTGCCTCCAAGACTTTTTCTCCCCGCCGCATAGCACTTAGTTCTTCATCGGCAGCAGCTTCTAGGGCAAGGCGAAAGATTTCTGGGTTCGTATCAATCAATTGTAAAGGGGTATAAAGGAAGCGACCAATTGGTTGATCACAGGCATTTGCTGCCAATTCGATGGCCTCTTGCCAGTCGTGGCGAGCAGCATCCAGAATCTGCTCGGCCAGTTTTGTTTCTCCTCGGAGAACAATGCTCCAGAACCAAAGCCGCTCAAAAATGGTGCCTAAGGTCAAGATCGAGAGAATCAGTAGTGGCCACATGGCCAAGCCACCGCGGTTAAAAACTTCAGCGATATTCACGATCAGTTCCCTGCTAGAGCATTCGACGTTTAGTATAGTCCACCCTGAAGCCGCAATTATTTCCAAATTTTAGCGAACTGTGCTGCCAATGGTCTTGAACCTTTGTTTTCCTAGGCCAGTCTAAACAGACGATTATATGAAATGGAGTGATGCTTCGCATGGGTGTATCTTTACCTCTATCGGCGGCAATAGCATCAACGGATATTGTGACCCGACCCCAAGTTAACGATCCCGATCGGCAGATGATTGAGCAGTGTCTTTCCGGGCATCCGCAGGGGTTTCGGGGGCTATATCAACGGCATCAGCAACGGGTGCGATCGCTCCTCTTTCAGTTGTGTGGTGCCGTTGCCCTTGATGATTTAGTGCAAGAGGTTTTTCTGCGGGCATGGAAAGGACTCAAGAGTCTCAAACATGAGGCAAAGTTTTCGACATGGCTCTATCGGATTGCCTGGAATGTAGCTTGCGACTATCGCCGCCAGTTGGCAACGCGCAAATCGCGACATCAGCAATACCTGTATCAAAGCGAGCCACTCACCCCTGGACTAGATCTGCGGCAATTGCACTATGAAGATTTGGTGCAGCGGGGTTTAGCCACATTGCCCCTAGAATATCGCAGTGTTTTGGTCATGCATGATCTCCAAGGCTTGCCCCAAAAGGAAATTGCTGAAATTCTGCGGATTCCTGTGGGTACGGTAAAATCCCGTCTCTTTCGTGCCCGCAGTACATTGCGGACTTACTTTACTGAAGCCGGAGTCAGCCTATGAAACGTGAACCCCCAGCTGCGGAGGATATAAATTTGGTTAAGTTTTTGCAGACCTATGCGGGAACGCCACCGCCACCCCATCCTCATTTGGAACAGCGTATTGTCCAAGCCGCTTTGCATCAACATCAACTGAGGCAGCACCGCTGGCAGGTTCTGTCTCTTTTGGGGGCTGGGGCGATCGCCACTGCCACCGGTGTGTGGTTCCTCAAGCCCTCAACTCAAGTGGCGCAACAAACTCCGCCAGACGCGGTGGAAACCTTTATCACCACCAATTGGCAAGCGATGTTCCACGATGGCGACCCCTCTCTTTTTGAGTAATCCATCATTCCAACTTTCCAACTTTTGATACTTTCAATAAAGGAGAACGCAACTATGTTGAAAAAATCCCTTGCAGCACTTTTGGTATGCAGTGCCCTTAGCCCCTTAGTGGCGATCGCCGCCCCGACTTTAGCTGACCCTAGTTATGGCGGACCGCGCTGGGGAGCGAATCTGGAGAACCTCAACCTCACCGCAGAGCAACGGCAACGTTTGCAAGCCGTGCGGCAACAATACCAAGCTCAAATGGAGCAAACCCGCAATCAACTGCGCACCGCCAAGGAAGAACTGCGGCAGATGATGGGTAGCAATGCCTCCGAAGATCAAATCCGCAGCAAACACCAACAGGTGCGCCAACTGGAAAACCAACTCGCTTCCCTCCGCTTTGAAAGTATGCTGGCTATGCGCGGCATTCTCACACCACAACAACGGCAAACCCTGGCCACCCAGATGCAGCAACGCCGTCAAGGCAATCGCTTTATCAAACCCCAACAGTAGAGAATTTACTCCCTAACCCTTAAGTCGGTTGGTTGACTCACTCGTGTAGGGTTACTGATCCTACACGTTTTTTGTTGACTAACAGATTTAGAATTTCTGTGGCGGCGCGATCAACCACGCCGGGGGTGCCCATAGCAGCTCGCATTTCCCCGTAGCCTGTCTGCATCGCTAAGCGTTTTTCTGGATGATTCAGCAGCTCAAGGGCCACAGCAGTAATGTTGGCCACAGTGGCTTGTCCTTGGAGCAGTTCAGGGACAATTTCTCTATTTACAAGCAAATTGGGGGGAGAGACAAATTTGAGATTAAATTTTAGGAAGCGTTGATAAAGCCACAAACTCAGGGGATGGACGCGGTAGATCACCACTTGGGGCACATTCAAAAGCGCTGTTTCTAGATTCACGGTGCCGGACTTGGCGATCGCCAGATCCGCTGCCGCAAGGACTGGTAGAGAGTCTTCCGTAAGGGTAACCTGAATCGGATACTGCTTAAGAACTGCTTCAATGGCTGGGCGATACTGCCGTAGAGACAGGGGCAACCAAAAACGGGCGTGGGGATAGGCTTTGGCAATATTCGTGGCAGCCCCTAGAATCAGGGGCAAAAGGGATTTGATTTCCTGCTTTCGAGACAGGGGCAAAAGGGCGATCGCCAGCTCCTCAGCAGCAAGACCCAAACTTTGGCGCGCCGCTTCCCGACTGGGAGCCGCAGCAATTCGATCCAAAAGGGGATGCCCCACCCAAACAACGTTGGCACCATGACGGCGATAATAGGTGGCTTCTGCTGGAAAAATGGCAATCAGGCGATCGCTAAGGGCAACAATTTGACGAGTCGTCTTCAGACTGTGGGACCAGACCCACTCTTGGGGGGCAATATAGTAAACCATCGGCACAGAAAAGTGCTTGCGAATAAATTGCCCCATGGCCACATTGCCGCCAATGTAGTCAATCAAAACTACTAAATCGGGCGGGTGCTGCCGTAAATAGCGGCGTGCCTTGAGTTGCAAAGCAATCGTTGGCTTAATGAGCGGCAGGGCTTCCAGTAGCCCTACAGAACCTATGCCCCCCGTATTAAAGAGCAACTTCGCGCCCGCAGCAGCCATGCGATCGCCCCCAAGGGCAGAAATTTCTAGGGGAATTCCCCGCTCTGCGGCTAGGCGATAGAGTGCTTTCACTAGCAGAGCACCCTGCAAATCCCCAGAAACCTCCCCTGTGCTAATGAACAAATGCGCCATGTTTAGCCCCGTGCTGCCGCCACTGGTTGACAGAGTTGATCTGCAAATTCCTGTTCGCTAGCGGCCATTTCCTGTACGGCGGCTGCCATGATCTCAGGGATGGAGTGTCCGGCTGCGTATTGAGCCAGCCATTGTTGAGCTGTATTCCCCCGTTGCAGGAGTTTCTGAATGGGCGCCAGAAAACAGCTAAATCCTTGGGCTTTAGCAATTGGCCAAACCTCTTCATAGAGTTCCGCGATCCAAGCGGCTGCCGTGAGCTGGCGGCGATCTCGCCAGTGGGTCAACACCGCCTCTAAGCTATTTTGGGCAGCTAGGTGCTCATTTTCGTCGGCCAGTTGTGCCAGTATCTCGCCATCGCCCCAGCGTAGGGGATCAAGGTTGGGGTCGTCTAGCAGTTGCAGGAGGCGTGCCTCAAGAAGAGCCGTAATGGCCAGTAGGGCAATGGGATCCGTGACTAAATCACAAATCCGCAGTTCAAGGCGGTTGAGATCGTAGGGTCGGCGATCGCCATTGGGACGTACAGAACTCCACAAATGCCGTACATTTTGCATTGTGCCCAGTTGAAGCTGCGCCTCTGTCCATTCAATGAAGTGGGTATGGCTGGTGAAGAGGGGCACATGGGGCGGCGTCTTGGGAAAGATTGCCCAGCGGGTGGAGTGATAGCCCGTCACCTTGCCATCGAGAAATGGCGAAGATGCACTCAGTGCTAGAAATAGCGGTGCCTCCATGCGCAGGAGCCGACAGGCACGAATCAACTCCTCTGGATGACGCAAGCCAATGTTGATGTGGACACTGGCGGTCACCACCCGCGTGCCATAGGTTTGTTCAATGTAAGTGTGATAAGGGTTCTGGGGGTCAGAGCGATAAAAGTGCTGGCTATCTCCAAGACTTAGGGTACTGCCGGGAATAAGGGTTAAATCCCCCAAAGATTTCAAGTAGGCTCGCAGCCGAAAGCGAGGACGCAGCAAGTCACACAGGGCTTGATCATACAGATACACAGGGGGCGTGGTGAATTCAACATTGCGGGTATCCGGTTCCCGCACAAAGCCGGCCAAATCTTTTACGATTCGATCCGACAGTCCCACAATCTCAGCGGTGGGTTTACCCGTGTAGAGTTCAACCTCAAAGCCCTTTGATAGCATGACATCCTTGTTGATTGAGTTGAGTTGGCGAGCAACCCCGCGTAGGTTGAGAATTTTAAGTTTAGCTATTTAGTTACGATACCACGCTCTTGCCCCTGTTGCTTATATGAACATTCGTGAAACCATCGCTGTGAGCATAGGAATCCGATACGATAGCTGGTAATTCAAATTACACTGGTAATTAGGAGTTTGAGGTTATGTTTGGTCAGCGCCGAGTTCAAGCAGATGTCCGCGTTGGTCATCTTTTGGATCAATTGGGGATTCGCTACCAGATAGACGAAGACGGCGATTACCGTGTTGTGTTTGAACTGAGCAACGGGCGATCGCAACAAGCCTTTATTGACTCGCAAACGCAGCACCTCGGCAGCTACGAAATTCGCGATGTCTGGTCGATTGGTTATATTGCCGACGGCTATTTGGATCAAGAGATAGCCAATTACCTGTTGATTGAAAATGCGACCAAGAAAATTGGCGCTTGGGAACTGCGCCCCCTTGCTGACAATAAATACATTGCTGTTTTTTGCACCAAAGTAGCTGCCGATTGTGAACCCGAAGCTCTTTACACCAGTATTCGGATTGTTTTAGAAGTTGCCGACGAACTTGAAAAAATTCTTGAAGCCGGCGATCGCTTGTAATACCAGCTTTTTGTAATATCGAGGTCAATAATTATAACTAACTTCCAAAATTGCTTGTCTTAGAACTGAAGCCTTGTGTCGAAATATACAGGTTTACTGTCATAGACAATAGAGGATGTGATTAGCTCTCTAACGGGAGGGGGATCTATCACCCCACCTCTACTCAGGCTGTCTTCAAATTAAATTGGCATCACAGCCTTTTGTCGAAATCAGGGAGAGGTCGGTTATTTCAATAGTGGTGCGATCGCGTATCGGATACCTCTGAGTTTTGTCCTGAGTTAGGATACCAGTTCAATTCTTGAATTCTTGCAAAAAATCAAAAAATATATAGAAAATTGTTAATCTTTGCAAAAAAAATGTGTTTTTCTTTCGCCTGCATATCTCAACTAAACTATATTAGGCAAAGAAAAAGAAAATATTTACTGCGATTGCCCAAGGCACATACTGTCCAGTCAGCTATTTGCAGTAGAGTCAATTGTTTTAGGAAGCACATCCATGTACTACGAAGGCAAGCTTTATGCCCTGCTCCACAAGCCCTACCTGAAAGCGCTGTTAGTAAAGGTCAATGGCAGCAGGTAAACTGCCTTAGCCAACATACCCAAGCTTTGGAAGATTGGTAGGCCGGCGGCATCACCGCAGATCATAGCGCATCGGCCGGCGATCGCCTGAGCTTTCAACGGAAAATGATGACTTTACCAACTTGAACAAATAACAGTACTCAGGTGGAAATTGCCCACCCTATCAGCGGTACCAAAAGTTATTTGAAATTTTCCTTTGCAGGGAATTTAACTGAAATTGAAGAAAACTCTATTCAAATTAAAAAAACTCTATCCCGGAGCAGATTTGCCAAGAAACTGACGCTGAACAAGTCTTTTGGTGGTTTTGGCGATTTTATGGCGAGGCCATTGCCAATAATGAGCGGATCAAAAGCCAAGCAACCTCTACTAGAGATATCTTGCTGCTGCCTGCTGACACACGCATTCCCGATTGCCCCCGCGAAGCCCACACCTCCATTACTGCTGCTTTGGCAGGGACACTGTTTCCTAAAGGTGCCGGCAATAGGGATCAGCCAAAACACCCTTGGCTATTGATGTTTTCCTTTTCTCCTGTGCAGGAATTCATTAAATCCTTGCGGAAATTGCTGGACTTTTGGTCAAGTTCCTACCTGCTTCACTACCTAAGTGCCAAGGTCTGCTGGTTTCTTGCTGAACGGTATGGCCTTACCCCCAATCTTTACAACCAGACAATCATTGATGCCTTTCTCTTGCAAAAATATTCCGACTTTGAAGAATACTTTGAGGCATTTGGCATTGCCCAACCCGTTGAAACCCAAGGACAACCCGCCCCCAGCTCAGTAACGGCAGGCTTTCCCAATGTAATTACGGCACTCATTCTCGACAAAGATAAAAAGAGTATTGACAAGGAACTGGAGCAGCATCCGCAACAAACTTGGTTAGAGATTGGTAGATCAGTGCGACAAGCAATTAAATCCAAAGTCCGCAACAGCTATAACGATTCCCACTGGCAGGAGCGAATTAAAAAATGGATTGAAACAGAGTTCACCGCTTCTGAACAAGAAAAATTAAAGCGCGAGTTCCAAGGCTGGCAGCAAGGGGGACAGTGGGAGTGGAATGCTCTTTGGGAAGCTCAACTAAGTCATTTTGGGGAAACTTACTGGATTGCTCTGCCGCTAGGTGACCCTCAAGAAAGACCCACGTGCAAGCGCAGCGATGCAGATTACAAGGCCTAGAAGCAAGCCCAAACAGCTCTTAGTCAAGCCAATCCAGCCCTGCCTACTTCCGCAGAGGAAAAAGTATATGTCACTATTAATGTCGGCACTTGGTGGCCGCTATTGCAACAGCGCCTGGAGCAAGCACTCTCGGCCATTAAAAATACTCGCAACTGGTGGTTTCCAGCATCCCCTGGGGAACGTTCCTCGATTTCTGGCCTCTATAGTGCCCTGCACCCCAATCTGCTATCCACGCACAATGGCACAGCCTGTCTATACAGCCTTGAGAAAACTGCATGAGGACACAAAGGATGACACTCGGCTGCGGGAGCAAAAAAGCCAAGCCGTCGAACTCTACACCTACCTCGCCACTTGGGGATTAATGCGTCTCAAGGCCGAAGAATTAGCTCTGAGTCAAGAGGGAAAGAAAGATGTCGTTAAAGCCTTTTTCCGGGTTCTTGAGGAAGTAACCGGTGATCAAAATTTAGCAAATGACAAAGGTTTGGAAGCCCTCAAGAACCTCGACACAGCGTCCTACCTTGGCCTAACGGGCTTAGGCTTACAGATTGCCCGTGAATTTACCTTCTGGGCGACGACCCTCTACGCCGACATCAAGAGTAAAGACTAGGAGCACCGCAAAATGACCTCTCAAAATCGAGTTCTCCAACGCCCCTCCTCTAATAAAGTAATAAAGCGACGCAGCACCCAAATTCAGGAAATTCCGCTAATTCTCCCCGTGGCAACGGTAAGGGGAGCGGCGGAAATAGCAATCAAGACGATCCCTCCCCTTGATCCCACTCCCGGCCCTGATCCAACCGCAGGCTTTGTTGAATACCTCCGCTGGATGCGATCGCCCAGTGATCCTTCAAGTAAAGATGGAACAAAAATTCAATTACTCACAACGGCGGAGAGGGGAAACTACACAGAACGCCTGAAAAGCTTAACAGAGCGCATCCGCCAAATTGCTGGTGAACAGAACTGTTTTCAGGTCACCTGCCCTTGGCGTATCCGTGTTGTGGCCACCGCGGTCCAGAAACTATGCTCTTGCCGGCCTTCGATAACTTGGGAATTCCCTATATTCCCTCCAGCACTCTGCGCGGCGTAGCCCGTGCCCAAGCCCTGCGCGAGCTGAAATCAGAAATAGAGGTTGCTAAGTATTTCGGTTCCCTAAAGGCAGAAAAAGCCAATCAAGCCGGCAAGATTATTTTCCTTGATGCCTATCCATTGCCTGAATCGAAGAAGGGCGGATTGGCACTCGATATTGTCAATAACCTATGGTCATGGGATGGGAACTCTCTCAAGTACAAACCCAATCCCAACACTTTCTTCTCCCTGCAAGGAGTTTCATTCCTCATTGGCCTACGACCGAGAGATGGCGTCTCTTTTGAAATTCTGGAGCAAGTAAAAAACTGGTTAATCTGTGGTCTGAACCAAGGCCTTGGTTCTCAAGTTAATGCAGGCTATGGTGTTTTAGTGGAACCCCAAAAACAGGTCGAGCATGGCTTCTTTAGCGTAGAGTTTACAGTTCAAGGCCAACTCATCCACGGTTCCTAAAAATTTGCCTGAGACGTGGAAACGAAAAGAAAAATTTTCGGGGCAATTCAGCCTCACCTTCAGCATGGCTATCTACAAGTACGGGTGCTCAACGGTCAAGTAACTCAACCTGAAGCACAAGGTAAAAGTGACCTCTACGGCGAAGAACAAGGGACGCTGGTATTGGACTATTCCCCAGAGGTTCCTGATGGTCAAAAAGGCACCTTAGCAAACTTGGCAAAACATCTCGCATGGCTAATGTTTCACCTTGGTGGTATTGGCCAAGGCGCACGCCGTCCTTGCTACTCTCGCCAAGAGCGCCCTAACCCTCGACTTCCATGGTGGCGCGGTTCTGACTTGATTCCTATGTCTAATCCTGAAAATAAAGATGAACATGACTTTTGGGAACATCCCGAGGATCCGAAGGAATTTAAACAAAAATTTCAGGAATACCTTCAAAAGTTTTATACCGCTTTATATGATCTGGGTAATCGGACAATTAACCCCACTGAACCGTCATTGTTATCGCTTGGCACTGTTAATACTGATCAATGGGAAGAAGTTGCTGATAAAAACTGCCGTATTATCCTTTGCTGGGGTTCTCCTGAAAACGGAAAATCCTATGGTCTTGCGTGCCTCCATCATAACCAATTTAAGCAACGGAATGGCTACGATAAAAACCTCTGTGGTTCTACCGGCAAGCCGTCACCTGTTTGGGTAGCTAACTTGGATGACTACCAAGTTATTACAATCTTTGGCGTACCTGAAAGTCAAGATAATCCAGATAATCCAAGACTCAAGTTTGTGAATAAATTAAAGAAAGAAGGACAATACAACCTGCTATTTCCCTTTACAAAAAAAGTTAAAAGTAACCCCTCCTGACAATTTCTTTGGGAAAATAGCTACTACTACGATATTCTTGGCATTCAGGGGGAGCTTCTGAGGAAGAGATCAAAGCGGCGTATCTTCGGCTATGTTTCAAATCTCAAGCCGACAAGCTCCCCCAAAAACACGGCAATCAACAACAGTGCCCTCTGTATTATTTTGGCTTTTCTTCGCTTTTAGATAATTTGTGTTCGCCGCGCGGTGAGTATTTCAAACAATTACCCTTGGCAATACTTGTGGTTGTGGACTCCTTCAGTTAGTAGCTGAGCAATGAAGGTCATTTTCTGCAACTGCTGGCCATTAAAGAGCGGGAGGATGCAGAACGGTTAATCCAAAATCTGTTAACAGGGAGGTAGAGGTGCTCTGCTATTGCTGTTCCATTTTTTAGCATTCCCAGAGTACAAGCAGAGTTTTACCCTAACAAAGCCGCTCTTTGGCCTAGGGTCGACTGCAAGAGCTTTCATGCAGGATGTGCTACTATAATAAACTTGGCATTATACATAGTGTTTAGGTATGCCCAAAGTTCTGGTTTCCGATCCCATTGAACAGGTGGGGCTTGATCTGCTTGCCCAAGTGGCACAAGTCGATGTCAAAATTGGCCTCTCAGAGGAAGAACTCATTAAAATCATTCCCGAATACGATGCCCTAATGATTCGATCGGGAACCAAGGTTACTAAGGCAGTCATTGAAGCAGCCAATCAATTGAAAATTATTGGTCGTGCTGGGGTGGGGGTTGATAACGTAGATGTACCCGCTGCTACCCGCAAAGGTATTATGGTGGTCAACTCGCCAGAGGGGAACACAATTGCGGCGGCGGAGCACACTTTGGCGATGATGCTCGCCCTTGCCCGCCATATCCCCGATGCAAATGCTGCGGTTAAATCGGGTCAATGGGATCGCAAACGCTTTACGGGAGTAGAAATTTATAAGAAAACCCTTGGCATTATTGGATTGGGCAAAATTGGCTCCCATGTCGCTACGGTCGCCCGTGCCATGGGCATGAAACTCCTTGCCTATGATCCTTATCTTTCGACAGAGCGAGCTGAACAACTGGGCTGCCGCCTTGTCGATCTAGATGTGCTGTTTGCGGAGTCGGACTTTATCACGCTGCACTTGCCAAAAACTCCAGAAACGCAACATCTCATCAATGCCAAAACCATTACCAAGATGAAGCCCACAGCGCGTATTATTAACTGTGCGCGGGGCGGCATTATTGATGAAGCAGCGCTTGTGGAGGCGCTTAGGACTGGTAAACTCGCGGGGGCTGCCCTCGATGTCTTTGAAAATGAACCCCTTGAAGCCGATTCCCCACTGCGTACCTGCGGCATGGAGGTAATTTTAACTCCCCATCTAGGGGCCTCCACTGAAGAAGCACAGGTGAATGTGGCCATTGATGTTGCCGAACAGATTCGCGATGTCCTCTTGGGGCTGCCGGCGCGATCGGCGGTGAATATTCCCGGCTTGCGTCCCGATGTCCTTGAGAAACTAGCTCCCTATATGCAGTTGGCCGAAACCCTCGGCAACTTAGTGGGGCAATTGGCTGGCGGTCGCGTGGAATCTCTGGAAGTTCGTCTGCAAGGGGAACTGGCCACCAATGACAGTCAACCGATTGTAATTGCCGCTCTCAAGGGCTTGCTCTCTCCGGCGTTGCGGGAGCGGGTGAACTATGTGAACGCTGGACTAGAGGCCAAGGAACGGGGAATTCGCGTTGTTGAAACCCGCGATGAATCGCAGCGCGACTATGCTGGCTCTTTGACGCTGATTGCCAAAAGTCCATCGGGAACCCGATCTGTCTCTGGTGCGCTGCTGGCCCATAGGGAATTGCGCATCACCAGTATTGATGACTTTCCCATTAGTGTAGCGCCAACCCGTTATATGCTGCTGACACTGCACCGCGATATGCCCGGCATCATTGGTAAGATCGGCACCCAGTTGGGGAGCTTTAATGTCAACATTGCCAGTATGCAGGTGGGTCGCAAAATGGTGCGCGGTAATGCGGTGATGGTGATTAGCCTCGATGATCCACTCCCGGAAGGCCTTTTGGAGGAAATCCTCAAAGTGCCCGGCATTCGTGATGCCTATATTGTCAATCTATAGGCTTGATTGTGGTACAGCGCTGGTGGGAAATTACCGTTACTTGTCAAGCTGAGGCGGAAGAGCTGGTCTATTGGCGCCTGCAATCTTTTGGCTGTCAAGGAACGGCAACCCAGCAACAGCAGGGACGGGTATTGATTCAGGGGTATGTACCGCAGCAGCAGGTGACCCTACTGGACATTGCCGCGTTGGGGGTTTGGATTGAGCAGGATGTCGTGGCTCAAGGCTACCTCTCACCCAAACTGCACTGGCAGTTGGTCAATGAGCAGGACTGGACTCATAGTTGGCAAGTTCACTGGCATCCGATACCGGTGGGCGATCGCCTACTCATTTGTCCCGCTTGGGAAACCCCACCGGCAGATAACACCCGCTTAGTCATCAAGTTAGACCCCGGCATGGCCTTTGGCACTGGTACCCATGAGACCACTCAGCTCTGCCTTGAAGCCCTAGAGATGCAGTTAGATCAAACCTTTGAGCCGCTGCCCCCCACTGTGATTGCCGATATTGGCTGTGGCAGTGGCATTCTGGCGATCGCTGCCCTGCTCTTAGGCGCTGAGAAAGTTTATGCAGTTGACACTTGTGAATTAGCAGTTACAGCCACCCAAAGAAATGCTCAGCTCAACGGCCTCACGGAAGCGCAGCTAGTGGTGGCTCAAGGCAGTTGGGAGAAAGTGCCACCATTCGTAGATGGGGTTGTCTGTAATATTTTGGCAGCGGTGATTCTTGAAATTTTGCCCCACTTGGCGGCAATTGTCAAACCTAAAGGCTGGGGCATCTTTAGCGGCATTCTCTTAGATCAAGCAGATCGTGTCGCAGAGCAATTGGAGCGGCAGGGCTGGAGCCTAGGCAGTGTCTGGCGACGCCAGGAGTGGTGTTGTCTCAATGCCCGTTTTCAAGGTCTGCCGGATTCAACCGAGTTCAACGAGTTAAACAATGTCAAGTTGCCGCCTTTGCTTTAGAGCGCATTAAAGAGTGTGATGCCATAAGTTCTTGATAACAAGCCTCTAGGCGATCCAAGTTGTGACTAAGACTATAGTGCTCAAGTACCCGTTTGCGGGCTTTATCCCCCAGCAGGCGAATCATTTCTGGATGCTGATAAAAAACGGGCAAAAGCGTTTGCAACTGAGTTTTGACATACTGGGGATTTAAGACAATGCCTGCCCCTGTAAGGACTTCGCCATCGGCGCCCACATCCGTGGCCAAGCAGGCCAAACCACAGGCCATTGCCTCTAAAAGCGAAAGGGACAACCCCTCAATCTGTGAAGGTAAAATGAAGACATCACAGCCGCGTAAAATTTGCAACCGTTCCTGATCATCAACAATCGAGCCAAGCCAGAGAATATTTTGATCTGGGCCATAGTTGGCCATTAATGAAGACATGAGGACACCGCTACCCACCATCAGCAGCTTACACTCCGGCGGCATGTCAGCAGCACACCAAGCGCGCAGGAGTGCTTCGACATTCTTTTCGATTGCCATCCGCCCCTGATAGACATAGAGGTAGCGTGCCTTAAACTCTTCTTTGGCCGTAGAGGGGCCGGGGGCATATTTGCGTGTATCCACCCCGTTGGGAATCACCCGCAGGGTTTCAGCACCTACTCCAAGACGCATCAAGAGTTCTTTTTGCGACTGAGAGAAAATAATAACTTGGTCATAGCGGGCTAAAAAGGGGGCATAGAGTTGGTAAGTCATCAAAGCTGTGCCCGCTGTTAAGGTGCGATACTTTTCGCTGTAGGCAGGATGAAATGTGGCGACAAGGGGAATATTCAACTCTTCGCAAATGTCAGGGAGAAAGAAATCGAGGGGGGAGAGGGTCAATGACGCATGGACAATATCTGGTTTGAGTTTCTTCAGGGATTCAACCAGAACTTTGTTGGCTCGCAGAGACGGCAGAGTATAGACTTGCGATTTGTAGAGGCAAGGGAGCGTTACATCTGGCATCTCACTGTCACTGTCGGCCTCCTGTTTATCCTCTTGGGCAAAGTGCAGAAAGCTCACCTGATAACCCCGATCCAATAGCCCATTGGTAATCTCACGACTATAGGTGACATTGCCGCAGGGGGGGGATTTTTTGCCAAGCCACGCGATGTGTAGAGCCACGATAGTTTATTCCTTTATTTAAGGATAGTTTTCTATAGGATTTAAATGTTTTAATAGCAGGGAATAATCGCTATCCTGACATACATCCTCGGAATTCGCCAAGATGCCTACAGATAGACCAAGGGGAAATGTATTCTATAGAACAGCCGTACCCATTTGATCGATGATGTGAATGGGGCCATTGACATCGCCGCTGAGGAACTGTCGCAAGTAGGGATTGTCAGTTGTGTGAGCTTCAGCATGGGTACCCTGCCAGCAAATGCGACCTTGGTAGAGGAGAATCAGGCGATCGCCCGTGCGTTCAATCGTACTATTTTGGTGAGTCACGACAACGTAGGCATGGCCAGTTTTCTCCCGTAGGTCGCGAATCAAATCCTCAATCACTGTCGAGGCAATGGGGTCTAGCCCTGCTGTTGGCTCATCGTAAAGCAGGAGGTAGGGATCGTCATCGGGGTCTTCTGGATTATCGACGATGGCACGGGCAAAACTCACCCGCTTGCGCATCCCCCCAGACAACTGGGCTGGGTAGAGGTCTTCTACGCCAGCGAGGCCGACCATCGCTAATTTTTCGCTGACAATTTCGCGAATCCGTGCTTCGGGCAAACGGGTGTGTTGATACAAGTAAAAGCCAACATTCTCAGCAACTGTCAAGGAGTCAAAGAGGGCAGATTGCTGGAAAACCATGCTCATGCGCAACCGGCACAGGCCATCCTGGCGCAACCCTTGGCGGCGTTCACCTGCCACATAGACTTCGCCTTGATCGGGGGCAAGTAATCCGGCAATAATCCGCAAAATTGTTGACTTCCCAGTACCAGAAGGACCAAGGATCACAAGGGCATCTTGGGGATAGATAACCAAATCCACATTATCGAGAACCTGCTTATTACCGAAAGCTTTGCAGACACCCCGCAACTCTACCAGTGGTTTGGTCATCTGCCGCCTCCTTTAGCCAAAGGCCTCTAATTGCAGGTCTGCGATCGCTTGCAATCCCCGCGCATCCCCCAACTTCAAAAGGGCTGCTTTGGCATCTTCCTGAACACCCATATCACTGTCCTGCAGCGCAGCAATCAGTTGATCAATGGCTTGGGTGTACAGAGAGCCAAAAGGAATTTTGCGACAGGCATGACCCAAGGCCCAAGCACAGTTACTGCGCACCGCCGCGATCGCATCCTGAGCCAAAGCCAAAGCAAGGACAGGAATGGCAACCGTTGCCGCCTCTTCACTGGCTTCGGCAACTTGACCCAAGGAACTGGCCGCCCACAGGCGCACGGCAGAAATATCGGTCTGCAGGGCATGAATCAAGGGATCAAGGGTGCGCCGATAAACTTCTGGTAGGGGAAAGCGGACGCTACAGTTGCCCAAGGCCCAAACAATGCCTTTGCGGACATAGCCATTCCAGTCCCGCTCCAATTGCTGAATGAGGGCATCCACTGCCGCCAAACTGGGGTTACGGCCAAGGGCATAGGCAGCACTGACACGAACCAAGGGACAGGGTTCTTGCAACAGATGAATGAGATAGGGTGTGGCGCGTTCATCCTGCAATTCACAAAAGGCACGCGCCGCTAACATCCGCTCCGTCACATCAGCGGAGGTCAGCAGGGGCAACATAGCTTCGGGATCGGGGCGATCGCTCTCCTCACTCGGTAGAGCTGCCAGTGCATCTTCTGAGGTGTCAAGAAGGGGGAAATCATTGTCATCCATACTGTTTAATCTACAGGATGCTTGGAACCCCGACTAGAGCGCACCGTTGACTTCAGCGCGAAAGTCATAGATTTGAGGTCATCAGTTGTGCCAGTTGCTCATCCCCCAGCTCAAAGGGAATGGCCGTGCCAGCGGGAATATCTAAGCACATCCCTCGCGCCTGTTGGCGATCAAACTGGAGAGCAAGATTGACCTGCCTGCCCACCTTTCCCTTGAGGATGCGAATCACCTAGTTGACAGTATAGACTTAAGGGGCGTCACCCCCTTGGCGGTCGTTAATGCCTGCTGTTCTTTGGGTGCAATGCGAAGCAGTTTTGCCGGTTCGGTTGTGGCACGCATCGTCTGGACAAACATTTCTGCTTTGAACGCATTGAGGTCAAAGAACTTGAACTCAGAAGGTGCTGAACCGCACCACAGCTGAATAATTTCAGCCTGCGCTTAAACCGGGGGCTCTAAGCTTTTTTCCTAAAAGTGATGATGCGCCCCCACTGAATGGGGCGATGCTCCAGTTGACCACCGTTAAAGTAACTGTTGGTCAGCCAGCATTAAATTCAATCGCGCCATCTGCGGGGATGAGTTCACTGGGAATCATGGCAGACTCGCGGCCAATCTCGGCAAGGTATCTCTATCCTAGGGGTAGAGGCGTACCCGCTGCCAGTGGTCTCCCTGGCGACGATAGCACAGGCGATCGTGGAGGCGATTGGGTCGTCCTTGCCAAAATTCAATCAAGGTCGGCAGGACCCGATAGCCACCCCAATGCTCTGGCCGGGGCACGTTTTCACCGTAGCGGGCTTCCACTTCTGCTAGGCGAGCTTCCAGTTCGGCGTAGGATTCTAGAATCTCACTCTGCTGAGATGCCCATGCCCCCCAACGGTTACCCAAGGGACGACTTTGGAAATAGGCATCGGACTCCGCTGCACTGATTTGCTCGACATGGCCCTCAATGCGCACCTGCCGTTCTAGTTCTGCCCACCAAAACACTAGGGCGGCCTTGGGATGAGCTGCTAATTCTAGACCCTTGCGACTACGATAGTTTGTGAAAAAAACAAACCCGCGCTCATCCACTTCTTTGAGCAACACCAGTCGCGCGGCGGGCATACCATCGAGGCCAAGGGTGGCCAGCGTCATCGCATTGGGTTCCGGCAATTCGGCGTTGACGGCCTCGGTAAACCAGAGGCGAAACTGTTGAATTGGATCTTCAGCCGCCTCACTTTCTAGAAGACGTTGACGGCGGTAATCACGGCGCAGATCAGCAATGCTGGTCATGGGTTTTCTTCAGACTTGTTGCTTGGGGTTTCTTCACTGATCCTAGAGGATTCCACGGGCGATCGCCCCCACAGAGTACGGAAAAAAATAGCTCAGCAGCAAAAAAATCAAACCAAATCCCATAAATAGGAGCACTCGCCCCACGGGCGCAAGATTGATAAGATCAATGAAAAAAAGGCGAACCAGTGTAATGATTAGGATTATCAAAGCCAGCGTGCGCAGTACTGATGTATCTCGTCGCAGCCCATAGCTCAGCAGTCCCACACCAAAGAGTCCCCAGACAAGGGTCGTTGCCCCCGTACCAAAGAGGGGCAATCATCCGCAAGTTTTGTGACGAATCGTGTTGGCTTAGGTCGTGCAAAATCAGCCCCTTGATTACTAGGGGTGCGAGGATCAGGCGATTAGCGTAGTAGCGAATAATAATACCGAAGGCAACCAGCACAAGTCCCGTAAAGCTATAGACCCAGCGCCAAGGTTGCGACAGGCGTCGCCAGAGCAGACTGATTCCAAGGTAGAGGCCACCACGCGCCCCGTTACCGTTGTTGACCACCCCCAAAGAAAAGCACTTAAGCCGAGGGCAATGAGCGGGTTAAAAAGGGCGATTGTTGAACCATAGCCAACTGATACTGGGGAAGTCTGCTGGGAGTGGGAGCGATCGCGCCACTGATACCAAGGGGGCAATACCGTAAAGCCTAGCCAAGTCAACACCAGAATCGCTTGCAACCCCCCAGATTAATCCGGTGAACGGTCATAGACACCATTAACATCAGCCATCCCAACCAAAAAGCTGAAAGCAGGAGCGATCGCCCGCCCTTCACCCCGTCAATTGGCCAACTGCCCAGAAGAATTCAAAAAATGTAACTGGTCAAGGCCAAAGGACAACTAATATCTGTGCTGTAGAGGAGCAAGGGGGTGGTTAGGCCGCCAACAACACCAATCACTGCCAAAATGGCTCGATTTTGGCGCAACGATATAAAAAATGCCCCCAGGGTCACTGCCCCCATCAATGGAAACGCCATGCCCCAAGGCATCACTATTAAAAACTGATAAGCAGCAAAGATGGTTAGGTAATACCCCCCTGCAAAAACTGACTGAAAATGGCTCGCTGCTGCAACCGCCAGCCCAGCCCCATCAGCACAATCCCGATAACAAAGCCCATGGCCACAAAAACCCCATCCATAATCCAGCCCAATTCAACGGCGTACCGAAAGAGAAAGCCAAGCCCCCACAGCAGTAGGCCAACACCAAGACGGTTGAGCCACAGCTCCCAATTGTGCAGCCAGTCCGCTGAGGAAGGCATCACATAGCGATCGCTGGAGGACGGCCACAGCGGCTTCTCAGTTTTCAAGACAACGCCGCAAGTCATCCCTGTCTGCCATAGTCTGACCCCTTAGGGGCTATATCCCCGTTTTATGCGCTAAAAAAGAGAGCAATTCCTTGAGCAATGCACTTTATCAAATGTTTAGAGAAGCCTTCCAAAAGGGGTAAAACAGGAAACAAAATCAGGTCAAAAATCGTCCTATGACACACAGAAAAGGTCGCAAAAAGCAAATTTTATCTTTCAGAGAAATTTTTATTTTCGGTGATCGGAGTCACAAAAGTGTTCAGAAATTAAAAATAACTTGTTAAAAGTTTATAAAATTTTCTTATTTTCTTTCATCAACTCTAAATTCCGTCAATATGCCAGTCTGCATAGGTTTCACTGCCCTCGGCGCTTTTTTATTCTCTTTCAAGATGTTTTCCGTGAACAAAATGCCCCTGATGCTTGATTCTAGGCCTTCGTGGTAGGTTGAAACAGTTCCGCGATGAGAGCGAACACGGCACCAGTAAGGGTTTGCCCCGTGTGATGTTGGTGCCCTACTGTCCAGCCGTATGGATGCCCTTTTTAACGGACGCCTATGAAAAAAACGCTTTATTTGGGTCTGACAACAACCACGTTGGCTGTGTTGGGAATGCTTTCTAGTAGCCGTGCAACCACGACTGCACCAGCTATAGAGTCAGCTTCAGATACCGCCTCGACCGTTGTTGCCACCAAAGTGGGGGAACGTCAGTCCACAGCTCCGAGGACAACGCGGGCGATCGCCAGCCTCCATCGTCATCAGCAACAGGGACGGGAAGCCATTACTGTCTATCTGCGGGGGATTCCCGTGCTTACGTTCTTGGGGCAACGGGCAGCCACCACAGAGGGAGTCAAAGTCGCTGCCGCGAACGGCGCCGGGATGCCAGAGCAAACCACTCTCTCAGAAGCAGCACAACAGGCAACCCTTTTTACTGCTCGTCTCAATCAGCTTCACGAACAGGGTTTTGACGCCAATTTGGTGCGCGTCCGTTGGGATGCCCAACAGCAGCACTATCGCATCTACGCTGACCAAGAACCGCTGCTGACCCTGAACAATCAGGTCATGCTGCCTAAGGGGGCACAGCGCAACGATGAAAATGCCCTGCGAATTGCCAACTTGATCCGTCGCCAACTGGGTAATGCTCCGGCTCTTACCAGTGTTGAGGGGAGCCAAAATACAGTTGTGGCCATGGGACCAATTCGGATGCAGTTTAGTGGTCTTGCCTCGTGGTATGGTCCTGGTTTTCATGGTGCTCGCACAGCAAATGGTGAGCGCTTTAATCAAGATGCCCTTACGGCTGCCCATCGCACGCTGCCCTTTGGTACACGGGTACGGGTGACGAATCTGCAAAATGGCCGCTCAGTGGTCGTGCGGATTAACGATCGCGGGCCTTTTACAGGGGGACGGGAAATTGACCTCTCGCGGGGAGCTGCCGCTGCTATTGGTCTGATTGGTGCGGGTGTCGGGCCTGTACGCATTGATGTGCTGGATTGATCCCCACCCCCCAAGGGCAAAATGATAGAATGAACGACATGCTAGGGGTGTCTGCGGTCAGAGCAGACTGAGAGTAAACCCTTAGAACCTGAACCAGGTCATGCTGGCGTAGGGAAGCTGTCTAGAGAGGATTCTATCCATGGTGCGTAGCGAATGGATTGCTGCCCGCAAAGGGCAAGACAATGTCACCCAAATGCATTATGCCCGCCAAGGGATCATCACCGAAGAAATGCACTATGTGGCAAAGCGGGAGAATTTACCTGCGGAATTGATTCGCGATGAGGTGGCTCGTGGGCGGATGATTATCCCCGCCAATATCAATCACCCCAACCTCGAGCCGATGGCGATTGGAATTGCCGCCAAGTGCAAAGTCAATGCGAATATTGGTGCCTCACCCAACTCCTCAAACCTCGAGGAAGAATTGGCGAAACTGCGTCTAGCAGTCAAGTATGGTGCCGATACGGTAATGGATCTCTCCACGGGGGGGGGTGACCTCGATGCCATTCGCACCGCCATTATTAATGCCTCACCGGTGCCCATCGGTACGGTGCCCGTCTATCAAGCCCTTGAAAGTGTCCACGGCAGTGTTGAGCGGCTCACCCCCGATGACTTTCTTCATGTCATTGAAAAGCACGCCCAGCAAGGGGTGGACTACATGACAATCCATGCCGGGATTCTCATTGAATATCTGCCCTTGGTCAAAAACCGCATCACAGGGATTGTGTCGCGCGGTGGTGGCATTCTCGCCAAGTGGATGCTGTATCATCACAAGCAAAATCCGCTCTACACCCACTTCCGCGACATTATTGAAATCTTCAAAAAATATGATGTCTCCTTCTCCCTAGGGGACTCGCTGCGGCCGGGGTGTCTCCACGATGCCTCCGACGAAGCTCAACTGGCGGAGTTGAAAACCCTCGGTCAATTGACGCGCAAGGCTTGGGAACACGATGTCCAAGTAATGGTGGAAGGGCCTGGCCATGTGCCCATGGATCAAATTGAATTTAATGTGCGCAAGCAAATGGAAGAGTGCTCCGAAGCCCCCTTCTATGTCCTTGGACCTTTAGTGACTGATATTGCCCCTGGCTACGACCACATTACCAGTGCCATTGGGGCAGCAATGGCGGGCTGGTACGGCACAGCGATGCTTTGCTATGTCACCCCCAAAGAGCACCTTGGCTTGCCTAATGCCGAAGATGTGCGCAATGGCTTAATTGCTTACAAAATTGCTGCTCACGCAGCGGATATTGCCCGTCACCGTCCGGGAGCGCGCGATCGCGATGATGAACTGTCGCGGGCACGGTACAACTTTGACTGGAACCGCCAGTTTGAACTGGCTCTTGATCCAGATCGGGCACGGGAATACCACGACGAAACCCTACCAGCAGATATCTACAAAACGGCTGAGTTCTGCTCCATGTGCGGGCCGAAGTTCTGCCCAATGCAAACCAAAGTGGATGCCGACGCCCTTGCGGAACTGGAGAAGTTCCTCGCCAAGGAAAAAGATCAAGTCAGCGCCTCTGCCTAGAGCATGGCCATTGAGTTCAAGGGGGGGCTGATTGCGATCGCCCTCCTTTTTGATGTCACCAATGGTTTCCATGATGCCGCCAATGCTATTGCGACGGTGGTGGCCACCCGTGCCCTTTCCCTGCGCTCAGCCCTCATCCTTGCGGCTGTGGCTAATTTTAGCGGTGCTTTCTTGAGTACACGGGTGGCGCTAACCATTGAATCGGGGATTCTCGACAGTTGCGCCTTGGGTGAACATTGGTTTAGCGTAATTAGTGCCGCACTTCTTGGTGCAATGGGCTGGAATTTGCTCACTTGGTATTGGGGGCTGCCCAGTAGTTCTTCCCACGCCCTGATTGGTGGCTTAGTAGG
>NZ_JARJMS020000045.1:0-15233 GCF_029335995.1 Thermosynechococcus sp. Uc | reverse complement strand
CTTGATGATATCCCTCTTGACACAGCAGCTTACTGGTTAACGTTATCACTGTAAAATCTACAGGAAAAGCAACTCTCCCTGAGCTGCTATGCTTCCGTTTTACTTTTGAGATTAAGTCTTTGTCAATTTTGGCAAAGCACTTTGTCTTTCTTGTTTTGTTACCTTTGGAAAAGGTGGACATGTCCACCTGTACTCTTGACCGATTTAAGCGATAAAATAAGGCTCTCCTGCTGTTCAAGCTGGGGTCAAGAAGATGCGTCAGTGAAATTTTGAACAACAGTTGTAAGTTCAAAATAGGAGAGTTGCAAAGGCAAGGGAAAAACCTTTAGTAAAATTTTTATATCCCCAGCTGTCGGAGGTGTTAAATGCTCTCCAGAAGTGACTTTCAGGCAAATGCAAGCACCTCTAAATCTGTTAAAAATTCCCCAAAGCTTGACTCTATCTAGCTTTGGCAAAATTGCTGAGATGGGAGAATATTTTTCTCCGAAGGTGCTTGCAACATTCCCTAAAGGTCTGGAAAGACAGCGCGCACGTCGGGATGAACCAGTTGGTAATCCTTGATAACGAGGCCTTTTGCTAGGGCAGGGATGACCTCAAGGGCGCGATCGCCAGCGTCGGCTAGGGCAAGGATATAGGGCAGCGTGCTGTTCGTGAGGGCTTGGGTCGCAGTGCGGGGCACCGCCGCTGGCAGATTAGGCACGCCGCAGTGAATAACCCCGCAGGCGCTGTAGGTTGGCTTGGCGTGGGTAGTGAGCCGCATGGTTTCCACGCACCCCCCCTGATCCACAGTGACATCCACAATCACTGCTCCGAGGGGCATATCTGAGACTGCCCCCTCTTTTACTAAGCAGGGAGGCCGCCGGCCGGGCACCAAAACAGCGCCAATGACTAAATCGCTGAGGGGCACCAAATCGTCAATCACATCGGGCGTGCTGTACAAATACTCAACGCGGGCGCCAAAGAGTGTCTCCAAATAGTGGAGCCGCTCCACATTGATATCCACCACACTGACGCGCGCCCCCAGTCCCACCGCCATGCGCACTGCTTCTGTGCCCACCACGCCTGCACCTAAGACCAAGACTCGCCCCGGCGCTACCCCCGGAATGCCTCCTAAGAGCACTCCTCGTCCGCCGGCAGGTCGCTCTAGGAAGTGAGCACCAAACTGCACTGCCAGCCGTCCCGCAATTTTGCTCATGGGCGTTAAAAGAGGAAAATAGCGCTGGCCATTTTGGGTTTCCTCCACCGCTTCGTAGGCAATGGCGGTTACCCCCGACTGCATGAGCGCCACCGTCAACTCCCGACTGGCGGCAAGGTGTAGATAAGTAAACAGGAGTTGGCCGCGGCGGAGGTAGCCATATTCCGCGGGCAGGGGTTCTTTGACCTTAATGACCAAATCGGCATCCCATGCTTCTGCTGCCGTCTTGACAATTTGTGCTCCTGCGGCGCAGTAGTCAATGTTTTTAAAGCCAGCACTTTCGCCTGCATCAGACTCAATGCGAATCTCGTGACCGCGCTCTCGCAAGCGGCGGACTGCGGCGGGAGTCAACCCCACCCGCGATTCTTGATCTTTAATTTCCTTGGGAATGCCAATACGCATGGATACCTTATGCTCCGAGGTCTAAAAATTGGTAACTGCCAAATACCTTTAGAATATCTGTTGCTTCCTTGAGGGCGCAAAGACAGTCGCTGACCACTGCCGGCCGCTGATGAATTTCCAAATCCACAAAGAAGAGATAGTCCCCCAAGGCCCGCTTGCTGGGGCGAGACTCAATGCGGCTGAGGTTAATCTGGCGATCGCTAAACAGTTGCAGCACCTTTAGCAAGGCTCCCGGCGCATTGGCCTTGAGGCTAAAGGCAATCGAGGTGTGGGTATCCCCCTCCTTGGGCCAGCCTTCCCCCTGTTGGCGACTGACAACCCAAAAGCGGGTGCAGTTGTCGGCAATATCCTGAATTTCTGTCGCCACAATGGGCAGTTGGTGCAGTTGGGCTGCCCGCACCGAAGCAATTGCCCCCACCCGATCCGACTGGGCTACATAGCGCAGCCCTTCGGCAGTAGAAGTAACGGGGCACTGGTGAGCATGGGGAAGATGGGCTTGCAACCAGCGCTGGCACTGGCCAAGGGCTTGGGGATGGGAATAGACCGCTTGAACTTGCGCCAAATCTGTTGTTTGGGCAATAAAGGCGTGGACAACGGGACGGATAAAGGCGTGCTGAATGTGGAGGGTATCCAGTCGCCACAGGGAATCGAGGGTAATGTTGACACTGCCCTCAACGGAATTTTCACTGGGTACTAGAGCCAAATCCAATTCTCCGGCGGCCAACGCCTCCAAGCAGCCAGCGATCGTCGTCAAGGGAATCAGTGTCAGGGGTTTGCCCTGCTGTTGGTGCCATTGGGCGTAGCTTTGAGCGGCTTCTTCACTGTAGGTGCCCACTGGGCCAAGATAACCCAGCTTCACCATAGACGATCCAAACAGGGGGGGCAAAGACTCAAGGGCACATCCTCACAAGGGATTTTCAAAATGAATGAGAATGAATGAGTTAGACGTAAGCCGGGTTCTGTTCAAAGGGTGGTTATCTATCTGGGACACTTGTTACCAAGTGCCTCTAGCGGCTCTGGCTAGCAAAGAACTGGGAAAAAGACCAACCCTGGTTCCTTAGCGCTAGCACGCCTTGCTTCCAGCCGGGGTTTACCGAGCCAACACCTCTCGGTGTTGCTGGTGCGCTCTTACCGCACCGTTGCACCCTTGCCTGTGAGGTTTCCCTCCATCGGCGGTATATTTCTGTGGCACTATCCTCGCGGTCACCCGCACTGGGCGTTACCCAGCAAGCTTGGTCTTTCGGAAGCCCGGACTTTCCTCAGGAGTGGAAGACTCCCGCAACCACCGCGCTAACTCATTCTGTTTTATTGTACTAGGGGCGCTTGGGCAATATTCCCTTGTAGCTCGGCCAAAATCGCCAAGGTTTCGTCCCAAAGGCCTGCATCAACCGCTGCTCCAAGGCGATGCCCGCACCCTTATCTTGAATTGATAAGTCCGTATCAAATCCGTTGCCCCCTGCACTCGCAAAATCACGCCACTAACAGAGATAAAGGCGCAGCGATCAGCGGTATCGGCACTCCCTAGCAGTGTCGATGTCCAGCGGTAGTTTTAGCCAGGTTGGAGTTGTCCATTGAGCTTCAGAGCCTGCGCAAGGAGATGTGCCCCGCTTGGGGGAGGATTGACGACTGCGATGTGAATGTGGCTCTAGTTGCGATCGCTCCTCTTGTTTTAAGTGGTGGTACTGGCCAACTGGCGCAACATCTTCAGCGCTTCATCCACATGGGCTTTGAAATTGAGCATGGAGTCAAACACGTGGCGCACCACGCCCTCCTTGTCAATAACATAGGTGATCCGTCCGGGAAGAAGGCCAAAGAGGGAAGAGGCGCCATACTGTTGGCGAACTTTATTGCCCGGATCACTGAGGACAAGAAAAGGCAATTGGTGGTTCTTTTGGAAGCCCTGCTGTCGCTCCACGGGGTCGCCACTGATGCCAATCACTTCAGCCCCCAGTTCTTGGAAAGCATTGTAGGCATCGCGAAAAGCACAGGCTTGAATCGTGCAGCCCGGCGTTTCTGAGGCGGGATAAAAGTAGAGGACAATGTTTTTGCTGCCACGAAAATCCGAAAGTTTGACTTTGCGGCCATCGGCGGCCACCAGTTCAAAATCCGGGGCGCGATCGCCCACTTGAATTGCGGTTCCCATCTTGGACTAATTCCCTCCCAACCACTTTTGGCCATTCAGGCGCTGCATCACGCCAAAGACCAATAAATCCAGTGTCACCTTGCGCTCGTCCCCCAAAAATGGCTCAATTGTGCTGGGGGCAATACCGCCACTGCTGCAAACAAAGGCCTTTGCCCCTTGGATATCCCCCTCTAGGAAGTAGAGGCGAAACTGATACATTCCCTTGCCCCACTCACCAATCACGGTATTTTCCTCTAGGCGTAGGGCGACTTCCCCTACTTTGCTGCTGAGGGCTTTCTCAAGAGCGGGTAAAAAGGCTTCGTTAATAAATTCAGCAAAAGGTTTATCTTCAACGGCAGGGGGCTTTTCCTTTTTGGCGGGTTTAGTGGGGGTTTCTTCTGCCATAGCGCTGCGACACGGTACTATTTCCTCTGCATGATAGCACTCTCCCTTGCAGGCAATGGCGATGGGGCAATTAGAATTACGACGCCCAACGATTACGGATCTGAATGGCATCGTTCACTTAGATCAGGTGTGTTTGGGGGGCTTTTGGTCCTACCAAGAATACACCCGCGAATTAGAAAATCCGCAGCATACGCTGTTGGTGGTGGCCAGCCCTGAGCAGGTGTGGGGATGTGGTGTGAGCTGGGGCATTGCCGATGAATTGCACCTTGTGCTGTTAATGGTGCATCCGCAGTACCGACGGCGGGGGATAGGCGGGTTACTGCTGTGTCGGCTATTGCAATTGGGACATCGGGGGGGCGATCGCCAGTGGGCAACTTTGGAAGTAAGGGCCAGCAATGAACCTGCGCAACGGCTCTATCAGCACTTTGGCTTTGAACTGGTGGGGCGGCGTCCCCGTTACTACCAGAATCCCGAAGAGGATGCCCTAATTCTTTGGCGCAATCACCTCAATACGCCGCAAACGGCTCAAGAACTGCAACGGCAGTGGCAGTACTGGCGATCGCGGGTTGAAGTGCAAGGCTGGTCACTCGTTGATTGCAGTTATTGATTACACCTGATTACACCTAGATAGCCAAAAAGGGAGATATTGCGCTTTGTTACGCTGCTTTCCCCGACCCTTGGGCTGGCGAAGGATAATGAAAGGGACACGTTTGGGAGACCTGTCTCATGAACTTGCTGGAACAGTTGCGACAAATGACAGTCGTGGTCGCTGATACGGGAGACATCCTCGCCATCAAAAAATTTACCCCCCGCGATGCCACCACGAATCCCTCGTTGATTACGGCCGCTGCCCAAATGAAGGAGTACCAGCCCATTGTGAATGAAACCCTGCGCAAAGCCAAGGCGGATTTGGGGTCTGGTGCCACTCCCCGTGAGATTGTCTCCCTAGCGGTGGACCGCTTGGCGGTGGCCTTTGGCCTGCAAATTTTGCAGATTATCCCCGGTCGGGTCTCAACGGAAGTGGATGCACGACTCTCCTACGATACAGCAGCCACAGTGCAAAAGGCGCGGGACTTAATTGGCCAATACGAAGCTGCAGGGGTAGGGCGCGATCGCGTTCTAATTAAAATTGCTTCGACTTGGGAAGGTATCCGCGCTGCCGAAATTCTCGAAAAAGAGGGCATTCACTGCAATTTAACGCTGCTGTTTGGCTTTCACCAAGCGATCGCCTGTGCCGAGGCGGGCGTGACCTTAATTTCCCCCTTTGTCGGTCGTATCCTTGACTGGTACAAGAAAAAAACGGGTCGCGCCGAGTACCCTGGGCCTGAGGATCCGGGGGTGATGTCCGTTACCAAAATCTACAATTACTACAAGAAATTTGGCTATCCCACCGAAGTCATGGGTGCCAGCTTCCGTAACATTGGCGAAATTATTGAACTGGCGGGCTGTGATCTGCTGACAATTTCACCCGCGCTTTTGCAAGAGCTGCAAAATACCAGTGGTGAGCTAAAGCGTAAGCTAGACCCGGCGATTGCTGCCACCCTTGACATTGAAAGGGTCTCTATGGATGAAGCCACCTTCCGCCAGATGCATGCCGCCGACGAGATGGCCAGTGAAAAACTAGAGGAGGGTATTAAGGGCTTTACTAAGGCACTGGAGACCCTTGAGGATCTGCTGACGCAGCGACTAGCCCGTCTTGAAGGCGCTGAAATCCTCACCCATGCGGCAGAAGAACTCTTCCATGTCTATGACCTCGATGGCGATGGCATCATTACCCGCGAAGAATGGCTGGGAACCGATGCCGTGTTTGATGCCCTCGATGCCAATCACGATGGTAAGGTCACTCCAGAGGATATGGGTGCGGGTCTGGGGGTTGTGCTGCACTTGGCCAAGGCGAAATAGAGCGCAAACGCGGCAGGCTTGCATCGGCATCCGCTGTACGCCACAGTGGAAGAAGCGTTCATTGCTGATCCACCAACAATGTCCGAGACTTCTCTTTCCTTTCAGCAATTCCTCAGTGACTGCGAGCAACTGGGGCTACTGCGCCTTGTCGTTACCAATGATGTTGCAGTTCTGGAGGTGCGATCGCCCCTCCACAAGGTCTTTTATGCTGAACTGCCCAAGGGGCGCTATGCCAACATGCACACAGAGGACTTTGAGTTTCACCTGAATATGGATCAGGTGGCCAAAATCCGCTTTGAGGAGGGTCAGGCGAAGCGGGGCAATTTTCCCACCTACGCCATTCGCTTTCTCGATGGCAATGAAAAGTCTGTCCTCAGCGCCTTTTTGCAGTGGGGCAAACCCGGTGAATACGCCGCAGGTCAAGTGGCCGCTTGGCAGGCTCTGCGGGAACGCTACGGCACCGAGTGGCAACCGCTGGTGGCAGCTTTGGAGACAAAGACATCCAACGTAACCCATGGCTAGTGATCTATGAAGGTTGTTGTTACTGGTGCCACTGGCTTTGTCGGCCAGCAGGTGGTCAAAGCGTTGAGCGATCGCGGCGATCAAGTCGTTGCTTTGGTGCGCTCCCCTGCAAAAGCGGCTAAACAATTGGCGAGCCTTTCCCGTGTGGAGTGCATTGGCTATACCCCAAAAGCAGCAGGTGACTGGTTTGCTGCCCTAGAGGGCGCAGATGCAGTAATTAACCTAGCCGGTGAACCCTTGGCCAATGGTCGTTGGACAGCGCAGCGCAAGCAAGAAATCTACGCCAGTCGCGTGGTGGGGACACAGCAGTTGGTGCAGGCGATCGCCCAATGTCAACAGCGGCCGCAGGTATTGGTATCCACCTCTGCCATTGGCTACTACGGCACCAGTGAGACAGAAACATTTGTCGAAACCCATGCCGCTGGCAATGATTTTCTGGCCAAGGTCTGTGTGGACTGGGAAGCAGCTGCCCAAGGAGTGACAGACTTAGGGGTGCGCTTGGTGATCCTCCGTTTTGGCATTGTCTTGGGGAAGCAGGGAGCACTGGCCAAGCTCCTGTTGCCCTTTCAGCTGTACCTAGGAGGGCCTCTTGGATCGGGTCAGCAGTGGTTTTCCTGGATTCATCAGCAGGACTTGGTGCGCCTCATTCTCACAGCCGTGGATGAATCAAAAATGCAGGGCGTTTACAATGCCACCGCCCCAGAGCCGCTGACGATGGCGGACTTTTGCCGTGTTTTAGCAGAGGTGATGCAACGCCCCTCGTGGTTGCCGGTGCCCGCCCCCGCCCTTCAACTCCTGCTTGGGGAAGGCGCCGATGTGGTGCTCAAGGGGCAACGGGTTTTGCCGGAGCGTACGCTGGCGACGGGATTTCAATTTGATTACCCCAACGCCAAAGCAGCTCTAACTAACCTCCTCAAACCACGATATACTGGTGATTCCCGCTAGTTTTGTTCAAAATGGTGGAATTGACCCCCGCAGCCCTTCAAGAGTTGGAACGTCTCCAAGCCCACGGCATGAATCGAGGCCGGACAGCAATTCTGCGGATTCAGGTGCAACCCAGTGAGTGCGGTGATTGGCGCTATGATCTTGCCCTTGTGGCCGAACCCGAGCCGACGGATTTCCTCACCGAGTCCCAGGGCTGGACGATCGCGATCGCTGCTGACGCTGCTGATCTTTTACGGGGTTTGCGCGTAGATTACATTGAAGACTTAATGGGGGGGGCTTTTCGCTTCCACAACCCCAATGCTAGTCAAACCTGTGGCTGTGGCATGGCCTTTCGGGTGAGCGCATCGTAGATTTTAGGATCACTATGGGGAATACGTTTGGGCATCTATTTCGCGTCACCACGTTTGGGGAATCCCACGGGGGCGGTGTGGGGGTAGTGGTGGATGGCTGCCCGCCCCGCTTAGAGCTATCGGAGGCGGATATTCAAAAGGAACTGGATCGCCGCCGCCCCGGCCAAAGTCGCCTGACTACCCCTCGCCAAGAGAGCGATCGCTGTGAAATTCTCTCTGGGGTCTTTGAGGGTAAAACCCTCGGTACCCCCATTGCCATTTTGGTGCGCAATAAGGATACCCGCCCTGAAGATTATGCCGAAATGGCACAGGTCTATCGTCCTTCCCACGCCGATGCCACCTATGACGGCAAGTACGGGATTCGCAATTGGCAAGGGGGTGGGCGTTCCTCAGCGCGGGAAACAATTGGCCGGGTAGCCGCCGGGGCGATCGCCCGCAAAATTCTAGCTCAAGTCGCTGGCACTGAAATCATTGCCTACGTCAAGCGGGTCAAGGACATTGAAGCCGTAGTTGATCCCGATACCGTAGAAGCCGTTGCCGTTGAGGCCAATATCATGCGCTGTCCCGATGCCGTTACTGCCGAAAAGATGATTGCCCTAGTGGATGAAATTCGGCGGCAGGCAAACTCCATTGGCGGCGTCATTGAGTGTGTGGTTCGCAACGTGCCTATCGGTCTAGGCTCCCCCGTCTTTGACAAGCTAGAAGCAGATTTGGCCAAGGGGGTCATGTCGCTGCCCGCTAGCAAGGGCTTTGAAATTGGCTCTGGCTTTGCGGGAACCCTGCTCACGGGTCAAGAGCACAACGACGAATTTTACGCCGATGAACAGGGACGAATTCGCACCCGCACCAATCGTTCCGGGGGAGTTCAGGGGGGGATTTCCAATGGTGAAAACATTATTTTGCGGGTGGCCTTTAAACCCACTGCCACCATTGGTCAGGCTCAAAAAACTGTGAACCAAGCGGGCGAAGAAACAGTCTTAGCAGCAAAGGGGCGGCATGATCCCTGTGTCTTACCGCGAGCGGTGCCCATGGTCGAAGCAATGGTGGCTTTGGTTCTCTGTGACCATCTGCTACGGGATCATGCCCAGTGTCACCTGCTGTTTTAGCGTTCTCGATTGAGAGCAATCAGTAACCGCAGGATAAAGATAAACAGGTTGATGTAGGTCAGGTACATCGAAAGAGCAGCAGAGAGATACTGATCATCGCGGTACGTCCGCGGTAGGACAAAGAAGTCCACCACCGCAGCCCCTACAAAGAGCACCACGCCAACCCCAGAGATGGCAATCTCAAGGAACGTGGGCGTAAACACGCCAAAGAAACTAAAAATTAACTGGAGAACCAAGACCACCAAAAGCGCAATAATGCCCAGTTGTACCGTCTTGGCCAAGGCAAAGCCATCGCGCTCCGAGAGATTGGAGCCAATGGGACTAGCAGCCATAAACGTGATGCCACAGCCTGCGGCGGCAAGGACAATGCCCATAATGCCCACGGTACTGAGGGCAACATAAATTAATCCGGCGAGGGTATAGCCCGATAGCAAGCTGTAGGTGGCCAGTAGGGGCAGAGCCAACCCATTATTCCCTTTGCGAGTGGCTCCCTGCGCAACAAAAAAGAGTACAAGTTCAGCAATGATAGCCACAACAAACGTGGGCATAAACAGCTGGGGCGCAGTAGCAAGCACACCCAGACCGCCCCAACTGCCCACCGCCGTCAGCAGAAGGCCGCCTCCCACAAAGGGCAGGGCATTGCGAATGACATTGGGACCGACGATTCCATGACTGCGCGCCTCACGAATCGCCTCTTGAAAGTTACTGGTACTACTCACGGGAATCCTCCAAGGGTGGTGAATAGAAACAAAGCCACACGGCATAGTTCTATTGTGCCAAAATTCCCTAGGGTGCCTAACTGGCGGCAACCACGGAGATCTCCGGCTCAAGGGCGGTTTTCTCCAACGGCAGATGAAGCTGAGTTAACAGACTCAAGGGCAAATGTTCCACCGTGGGCGAGTATCCCAGCCATTGGCTGGCCAAGCAAGCAAAGTGTTCGGGTTTCCCACTGACATAGAATTGCACTTGGCCTTGGGGACAAGGAGTGGCCAAATTCATAGCCTCTAATTTGCGCACTGTGGCACGGGCCACGGCATGGGCAGGATCAAGGTGATGAACGTTTGTGGGCAAGTACTGCTCGATCACATGGCGCAGGTGGGGGTAGTGGGTGCAACCGTAGATGAGAGTATCGGGGTCAAAGTCAGTCAAGGGAGCTAAGGTCTGCTGCACAATGCGATGGACGCGATCGCCATGGAGGCAGTTACTTTCCACAAGGGGAACAAACTCAGGGCAAGCCACTTGGGCGATCGCCACTGTTGGCGAGAGTTCCCGAAGCGCCCGCGCATAGGCACCGCTTTTGACGGTTGCGGGGGTGGCAATCACCCCAATGCGCTCTCCCAGCATAACCGCCATCCTCGCCGCGGGCATAATCAGACCAAGAATGGGAAAGGGAAATTCCCTGCGTACTTGAGCCAAGGCCAGGGCTGAACTGGTGTTGCAGGCCATCACCGCCATCTTGATTCCCCGGCTGTGCATCCACGTTAGAATTTCTCGCACGTACTGGAGAATTTCACTGCGGCGGCGAGTGCCATAGGGTAGCCGTGCGGTATCCCCAAAGTAAAGAAAAGCCTCTTGGGGTAAAAGCCTTTGCAGCGCCCGTAGAACCGTTAAGCCGCCCACCCCACTGTCAAACACACCAATTGCTCCCAGAGGATTTAGCCCTAGGGATGTCTTGTGCCAGTTGTCCACTCGAACCTCAACCTCACACCGACAAAAATGACATTGCCCTATTCAAGAAGGCAACCACAGCCAATCTAGGATGGAACACGCTCAAAACTGTGAGAGCCACTATGGGGAAGCAAGGCATCCCTTTGATGGACTCTAATGTCTTAGAAAAGGGCTGTAGTGCCACTCTAGCAGGTTTTGCCAAGAAGCGAATATTGACGCCAACACTGAACATAGAGTGCTATACATTGAATCACAGAACACCCGTGGCCGTAGGGTTGGTCACCCTCTACGGGGGAGTTGATGGTGTGAGGATAGGAAAAACAATGCTCAGTCAGGAACAGCTCACCCGCTCCCATGAGTGTGAGCGCGCATGGATTGAAATTGATGTAGCAGCCTTGGCAGCCAATACCCAGCATCTTCGCCAGTGGCTAGCACCAACCACAGAACTTTTAGCTGTGGTAAAAGCAGATGCCTATGGTCATGGCGCGCTCACGGTGGCACAGACGGTTTTAGCCCACGGGGCGACTTGGCTTGGAGTGGCCACGATTCCCGAAGGGATTGCTCTACGGCAGGCGGGAATTACAGCGCCAATTTTGGTCTTGGGATCCGTCAATTTGCCCGTCCAGGTGCAGATGATGGCCGAGTGGCAACTCCAGCCCACCCTTTCTACACCCAAGCAAGCCCTGATTTTCTCTGATTACGCCGATCATTTACGGGAACCCCTTGATGTCCATTTGATGATTGACACGGGCATGTCTCGCTTGGGCTGTCCGTGGCAGGACGCAGTGAGTTTTGTCCAATTTGTGCAGCGGTTACCCCACCTGCGGATCCAAGGCATTTACTCCCACTTTGCTAGTGCCGATGATCCTGACCCCAGTTTAATGTGGCAGCAGCAGGCCTATTTTGAGCAGGTGTGTCAAGACCTTGCCCGCCTTGGGTTGGGGCCGGTACGGCGTCACATGGCCAATTCGGCAGCCACTTTGGCCAACCGTAGCAGCCACTATGATATGGTGCGCATTGGTTTGAGCCTCTACGGTGTGTATCCTGCTCCCCATTTACGGGAGGTGGTGCCACTGCGACCGGTGATGCAGGTGCGATCGCGCATTACCCTGTTAAAAGACATTCCCGCCCATACGGGCATTAGCTATGGCCACCAATTCATTGCCCCTAAACCGATGAAAATTGCCGTTGTGGGTATTGGCTACGCCGATGGGGTACCGCGCCTTCTTTCCAATAAGCTTGAAGTCCTAGTGCGGGGAAAACGGGTTCGCCAAGTGGGGGCAATTACGATGGATCAACTGATGATTGATGTTAGTGACCTTGATGGGTTGCAAGAAGGGGATGTCGTCACACTCCTAGGTGAAGACGGCGAAGACTGCCTAACTGTGGAGACGTGGGCGGACACCCTCGGCACGATTACTTGGGAAATTCTCTGTGGTTTTAAGAACCGTCTGCCGCGTATTCCTGTCTCCTAGGACATTTTATTCCCCCTGAGAACCCAGCTTGCCAATGTCCTCAACCTAGAGGGGAGGATGCTGAGCAAGAAAGTCCCGCATTAACTGCTGGCATTGCTCCAAGTTCAGGTCAATCACTTCAACGCCGTGGGCTGCCATGAACTCCTGTGTCCCCAGAAACGTTTGGGGCTCACCCCAAAATATCGCTGCAAAGTGTTCACTCCACATTCCCCTGCGGGAGAGCGCGGGACTTCCCGCCGACTCGCTAAAACCAAACCCATGGGAATACCGCCTGTCTTGAGTCCTTGCTCTGTTTGGGCGATCGCCGCTGTCATAAATTATCCACTTGCGCCGGAGGCCCCGGCCTTCAGGCCGCAGAGGATTTTAAATTGGCGTTCACTCCTGATATGATGCAAGCCAAAATCTAGAGATGTCAGTGTCCATGATCAAGTTTTTAGTAACGGGTGGGGGTGGTTTTATTGGCGCTAACTTTGTGCGCTTAGCCCTTACGGAAGGCTGGGGGGCAGTACTCAACCTAGATAAAGTGACCTATGCCTGTCACCCCGGCACCTTGGCTATGTTGGCGCAACTGCCCAACTATCAATTTGCCAAGGGGGATGTGGGCGATCGCCCCTTTGTCCAAGAGCTATTACAAACCTTTCAGCCCGATGCTGTGATTCACTTTGCTGCCGAAAGTCATGTGGATCGCTCAATCAATAGTCCCCAAGACTTTATCCAAACAAATGTGGTTGGGACGGCGAATCTCCTAGAGGAAGTCAAAACCTACTGGCAACGGTTACCTACGAAAGCACAGGAGCAGTTTCGCTTCATTCATATTTCCACCGATGAAGTCTATGGCAGCCTTGGCCCTAAAGATCCCCCCTTTCGAGAAGACACCCCCTATGCTCCTAATAGTCCCTATGCCGCCTCAAAAGCAGCTTCTGATCACCTTGTGCGGGCCTACCACCACACCTACGGCCTGCCGACACTCACAACGAATTGCTCCAACAACTATGGCCCCTACCAGTTTCCCGAAAAACTGATTCCCCTGATGATCTGCCAAGCCTTGGCAGGGCAACCGCTACCCATTTATGGCGATGGTCAAAATGTGCGGGATTGGCTTTACGTTGAAGATCACTGCCGCGCTGTCTATACCGTCTGGCAAAAGGGTCAGGTGGGTGAAACCTACAATATTGGTGGCAATTGCGAAAAACCTAACCTTGAGGTTGTGCACACGCTCTGTGATCTGCTGCAAATCCTCGTGCCCCGGTCTGATTTGAATTACCGCAGCTTGATTACCTTTGTGAGCGATCGCCCTGGCCACGATCGCCGCTACGCCATCGATGCCCGCAAAGTTCAGCGGGAATTGGGGTGGCAGCCCCAAGAAACTTTCAACAGTGGCCTAGAAAAAACGGTGCGGTGGTATCTGGCTCATCCAGAGTGGGTTGAGGCGGCTCGCACCGCCAACTACAGCGCTTGGCTAGCAACTAACTATGGTTCTGTTCTCGCCCGTTGCCTATGAAGGGAATTATCTTAGCCGGCGGATCCGGCATGCGCCTTTACCCCCTAACACGGGTAGTCAGCAAACAGCTCATGCCCATTTATGACAAACCGATGATTTACTATCCCCTCTCAATTCTAATGTTGGCGGGGATTCGGGAAATTCTCATTATTTCCACACCAGAGCACCTCTATCTTTTTGAAAAGCTCCTAGGGGATGGTCAGCAGTGGGGTCTTTCCCTCAGCTATTGCGTGCAACCCCAACCCAATGGCTTGGCGGAAGCATTTATCTTGGGGCGCGATTTCTTGCAAGGGGAACCTGTGTGCCTTACCCTTGGGGATAATCTTCTCTACGGCCATGATCTTGTAGAGAAGTTGCAACGGGCAGCTCAACTTACGGAAGGGGCAATGATCTTCGGCTATCGGGTGGCCAATCCGCAGCAGTACGGCGTGATTGAGTTTGATGCCAGCGGTCGCGTTCTCAGTATCGAGGAAAAGCCAGCCGTCCCCAAATCCAACTATGCTGTGCCGGGAATTTATTTTTATGACCATCAAGTGTGTGATCTAGCAGCTCAACTGCAACCGTCGGCACGGGGGGAACTGGAAATCACTGACCTCAATTGCCTCTACCTCAAAAAGGGACAACTGCGGGTGGAATTGCTCGGACGTGGCTATGCGTGGCTGGATACAGGTACCCATGATCTGCTGCAACAAGCCAGCAGCTTCATTCGCACTCTAGAGGAACGGCAAGGGGTTAAAATTGCCTGCCTAGAAGAAATTGCCCTGCATCAGGGTTACATTACTCCAGAGCAACTTTATGAACTTGCCCAACCCCTGCGCAAAAGTAGCTATGGTCAATATCTCTTGCAGGTGTGGGCAGAAGTCACAGGAGGTATTCATGCTCAAGGTACAGCCTCTGGCCATTCCTGACGTTCTCCTTTTAGAACCCCCCGTCTTTCGTGATCAGCGCGGCTTTTTTTTAGAAAGCTTTAACCAGCGAGCTTTTAGGGAAGCTACAGGCTTAGAGATCACCTTTATCCAAGACAATCACTCCGCCTCACAGCAGGGGGTTCTACGGGGATTACACTACCAGCACCAGCACCCCCAAGGCAAACTCATTCGGGTTTTGGAAGGAGAAATTTTCGATGTAGCGGTTGATTTACGCCGCTCTTCGCCCACCTGTGGTCAATGGGTGGGGATTTGGCTGCGGGCTGAAACCTTCCAGCAACTCTGGATTCCTGCTGGCTTTGCCCACGGGTTTTGGGTGAAATCGCCAGCAGCACAGGTACTCTACAAAACAACGGATTACTACAATCCCCAAGACGAATATACGCTGCTGTGGAATGATCCAACCGTGGGCATTCGATGGCCAATTGACGATGAACCCCTCCTTTCTGTTAAAGACGCCCACGGTAAATCTTTTAACGAGCTTCCCCTGTTTCCCTGAGCTGGCAACACCCCATGAAAAATCCCTCCCCAATCGGAGAGGGATCTGCAGGGAAGAATAATTCCCTCTATTCCCTAGAGAGCGTTACCACGGGGGAGTACCTCTTCTGGGAAGACAAAGTTTTCATGGGGTTGGTCTTGGGGCGCCATCCAAGCACGGATGCCCTCATTCAACAGCAGGTTCTTCGTGTAGAACGTCTCAAACTCAGGGTCTTC
>NZ_JARJMS020000016.1:0-10063 GCF_029335995.1 Thermosynechococcus sp. Uc | reverse complement strand
CAACGTTTGCTTGAATCAAGTTGATAACCTGCCACTAGAGGTCAGAACTGGGACTTGTTCTAATGGTGGAACAAGTCAAGATCGTAACATCAATGCTGCTATCAACATCCGAGAAGAGGGGCTACGACTCTTGACCTGCGGGACGGGGGGCAAAGCCTACTGTTCCCCGAAGAAAGCTACAGCCTGCTTCTGGGAAAGTCCAAGTGTAAGACCAAATCGTAGAGGACGCAAGAAGTCTGCGGAATTCAGGATTGAGTCTATACACCCAATCCTGAATTTGGGCAATCTGTTGGGTAGGAAGCTGCTATTGTAGCAATAGCAGTAGTTTACTTAAGCTTTTGATTGCTCTCTAGTGTTTCTGGCACAGGAAGCGCAATTTATTGCCCTTGAGAATACTCGCCGGTGATTAAATGAAAGCGTCTGCGGATGCCAGTTCTACCCAAGAAACGACACCGCCGCTCAGTTTGCTCCTGTTTGTTGCCAATCGTCCGGGCGATGAAGAGGAAACCGCTGCCATTCAAGCCCACATCCAACAACTGCCCTCGAACTTTAGCTTTGAGTTAAAAGTAGTGCCCATTGGTGAGCAACCCTACCTCTTGGAAGAGTACAAGCTGGTTGCTACCCCTGCCCTAATCAAAGTCCGTCCTGAACCGCGTCAAACCCTCGCTGGTCGCAAGCTACTGCAAAAGGTGGACTATTGGTGGCCACGCTGGCAGCGGGAAGTGGCCCTTGGTTTACAGGCGGATATGCAAAAGTCGGCAGCGGAGCAGTCGGATTGCTCCATGGAACTAAGCCGCCTCAAGGATGAGCTGTTTCAACTGCGTCAAGAGCGCGATCGCTTGGCTGAACAACTACAGTTCAAGGATCGGATTATTGGCTTGTTGGCCCATGAGTTGCGTAACCCCCTCACGGCTGTTGGCATTGCCCTTGAAACCCTAGAGTCCAATTTGCAGGAGGAAACTGCACCGCAGCTCCATTCCGAAGACATCCAACGTCTGTTTCACCATGCCCGCAGTCAAACCCAGGTGATGGGACAGTTGATTACGGATTTACTATTGGCGGCACGCGGCCCCCAAGATAAACTACAGATTATGGCACGGCAATTGGATCTGCGCCAACTGTGCCAAGAAACGGTTGAGGATGTGCGCCTAAATTTTGAACGCAAAAAGCAGCACTTTACCACTGATATTCCTCTGGATTTACCCTTGGTCTATGGCGATGGCGATCGCATTCGTCAGGTGCTTGTCAACCTATTGGACAATGCCTGTAAATATACTCCCGAAGGGGGCAAAATTCACCTGAGTGCGTTTCACCGCATGACTCAAAAAGTACAAGTTAGCGTCTGTGACAGTGGCCCTGGTATTCCCATTGAGCAGCAGGAGAAAATTTTTGCTGAAACGGTTCGCCTTGAGCGCGATCGCACCATTGAAGGCTATGGTATTGGACTGGCCCTTTGCCGCCAAATTATTCGTATGCACTACGGCCAGATTTGGGTGGACTCTCAACCAGGAAAAGGCAGTTGCTTTCACTTCACCCTGCCCGTTTATAGCTAGCGCTGTTCTTCCTTGATCATACGGGCGATTGTTTCAGCGCGCAGATACGGATCAGAACCAAAGGGTAAAATTTCGTAGAACTCATTGTCCGGCAAGCGCATCAGTTGTAGCGACTCCTGCTCGCGATAGATCACATAGACCCCCGGTGGCCACGTTTTGGCACTGCGTACCGGCACGGGAATGTCGCGGTGTTCTTCGCCGACGCAGACTAGGCGTACCACGCGAGTATTGGGACGATAGACGACTTTATCGTCACGGGTGCGCCGAAATAAAAAGCGATCTAAAACCTTGGGCAAGATCTCTGTTTCTGTGCCCCCCAATTGCAAATTTAAATCCAGCAGCTTGTCTTCGAGGGTCAGCTCAATAATGTGGGGTTCAGGGACGAGAGGCTGGGAGTGAATTTCAGTGGTTTCTTGAGGAGGAGCAGCGGCGGGTTTTACTTTCTGGACAATTTGGCTGATGTATTCCAAATCCACTGTCATGATTTTCTTAAAGGTAACAAACCATGAGAGGAGGCTAATGGCCACTCCCGGCTCCAATTGGGTAATCAAGCTGGGTAAGTCCAAATCGTCGAGGCGAATAGCTTTCAGAGCAGCATCGGTCTGACCCAAGACAATGGCCACATCTGCCGGACTGAGGTGTTGGAGGCTGCTGTAGAGCAAACGCAGATCAATGGTTTCTTGGCAGCCTTGGGTTGAAATGTGATAGGTGATGTCATAAAGCCAGTCCAGTGTCACCAAGTCATGGTTGAGCATCCAAAGCGCATAATTAAAGGCGGTTTGGGGAAAAACAGTTTGGGCAATGCTTTTGACAATAACTTGGGCGCGATCGCGCTGCAGCAAAGAAACTAAAGCCGCCTGTTTTTCTGCCTTGGTCGTTAGTTCATGGTAGCCAAGGAGTGCTTGGAAGACTTCTTGATCACTGGGCAGTAATCGAATGGCTGCTGGAGGAGTCATAAGCTTAGTGCTGCTGATTCATGTGACCCATTGCCCCTCACCCGATGATGAATGCTAAAAAAGCAACGCTAGCCTTTAATTCCACTATAGAGCGTAGTTAGAGTATCTCTGCTATTCCCCCACCTTTGCTTCCAGTTTGCGAACCCGCTTCAGTAGCTGTGGCAATTGCCGCAGCGCAGCGGATGCTTTCAGGTAAAGGGCTTGATCCATCGCCGGAATGCCGCCCATGCGACTATCTGGCGGTACAGAGCTACTAATGCCGGATTTAGCGGAGACAACGGTGCGATCGCCAATGGTTAAATGACCCGCTACCCCCACTTGTCCAGCCAGTACAACTTGATTGCCAATGCGAGTCGAACCCGCTAAGCCCACTTGGGCACAGAGAATCGAATTTTCACCAATGGCGCAGTTGTGAGCCACCATTGTCAGGTTGTCAATTTTCGTACCCTGAGCAATTGTGGTTTCCCCTAGGGTGGCGCGATCAATTGTTGTGCCGGCACCAATTTCCACATCATTGCCAATGACCACAGTACCCACTTGGGGAATTTTATAGTGACGACCATCGGGCAGGGGGACGTAGCCAAAACCATCACTGCCTAGGACGACACTGTTTTGCAGAATGACGCGATCGCCCAAACGCACCCGTTCCCGTAGGGCACAGTGGCTATAGATACGGCAATCGGCTCCAACCACGACATCATCATAGAGCGTGCAATGACTATCAATGACTGTGCGATCGCCAATGCGCACGCGATCGCCAATTACCGTGTAGGCTCCAATTGTCACCTCAGCTCCCAAGACGACATCGGTACCCAAAATTGCCGTTGGGTGAATTTTGGCGGCGGGTTTGGGTTGCGGATAAAACCATTCAATACATTTGGCAAAGGCAAGGTAAGGATGGGGCACCCGCAGCAGGGGACACCTGGCCTCCCCTTGAAAATCAGGACGGACAAACACAGCCGCTGCCTCCGTACTTTGCAGCAGGGCGGTGTACCTAGGATTGGCCAGAAAAGAGATATCGGTTGCTGTTGCTGTTTCTAGGGGCGCCACCCCCAACACTGGGCGATCGCCCTGCTCTGGACAGTCGAGGGTTGCCCCCAACCGTTCGGCCACATCTGCCAGCCGCATCTTGCCGTCCTCACCATCGAATTTGAGTTTTAGCTCAGTCTATCAGGTCTCGTTTGTAAAACCAATCAAGAATTTAACGAAATCGTTCATGCTGAACATTTTATCCTTTGCACGAGTGATATTCATTGAGTGGCAACTTTGTCAATGTGTTTGTTATATTTTTTAACACGTATGGCCGATAGCATGGAGTAAGGAGTACGTTCTATGGAGCAACGCTTTCCCGAGTTGAATGTTGACCTCAGTTTTGAACAGGAGTTTCAAATGCGGCTGATGGAGGAGCAAGTGAATACCATGAGCCTTCAGGAAGCTCGTGAACTACTGTTGCAAGCCTCTCGCCTTTTGATGATGAAAGACAACGTCATTCGCTCCTTGGTCAAACGCGCTGCTTAAATCACATGCCTAAATTACAAATGTGTGGGACGGACCTCTTTCTCCACCTTGCTTCCTCTGTCGAATCAAGTAGGGGATATGGGGCTGCACCACAATTTTTTTTGCTTATGTCAAACCAGTCCCTATACAGTTGGCAATACTCATCTCAAAATTAAACGATGAATCGAGCAGCTCTGCTGAGAGGCATCAGTTCTGCGACAGAGGTCTTGTTCTTATCCCCAACAACTCAGACGGCCAACACTTTTCTGATTCAAGCACCGCGGGTACTTGATTTTTTGACGGTTGTAAAGTTTTTAGCCTAGCTCTGTATTCATTGATCGATCTTGCTCTGGCACTTAAGCCTCCGTCGATTCAACAAACACTCTTAAACGGAGTCAAGAGACTAGTTTTGAATATACACAAACTTAGAGACCATTGCAGGTCAGAGGTGCTTGCATTTTTAGTAAAGTCGGGCGCAAAATCCAAGTTGTCTTTACCTTACGCTTTGGCAGTTTGAGTGCTGCTCGCGAGTCAGGGTAAGCTAACAAACAGAGGTTCTTGCTGGGGGTAAAAGCCATGGCTATTGCTGCTGCCATCATTTTGTTGATCCTGAGTGGCTGGGTAAATGACCATCCCTGGGGATGGCTACTGATTCTTGGTCTAGGGTTGGGCTATTGGTACTGGCGGCGATCGCCTGTTCCAATAAAAGTCAAAGCCGCCCAGCCTACGCTGCATCCGCAACTCCTCGCAAAGCAACTAGCAGAGACACAGAGCCTTTTGCAGGCACTTCCCCTAGATCGCCAAGTCTCTTTGCAAGCAACCCACAGCCACTTACAGCAGCGCTTAGATTCCCCAGCAGTTGAGGTGTGTGTCCTTGGGCAATCGGCTTATGCTGTCAATCAGGTTTACCGTGCTGTCGCTACACTCCCCTTGGATAGCTGTACGCTTCAGCAGCAAACATTGGCAACGGTACCCCAAGCAGACTTAGTGCTTTTGACGGTAACAAGTGCCCTCACCGCCAGTGAGTTTGAGATGCTGCGGGTGTTGCAGGCAGGCCATTATCACGTTTTTGTGGTCTGGTCCCCAGAAATGGTGCAGGAGCGCGATCGCGTGGCAGTGCATTTGCAGCAGCAACTTCGACAACTCCAGATTAATCCAGACCAACTGATTCCCTTTGCCCCCCACAATCCCCAAGCCCTCACCTCCACATTGGTGCACTGTCTCACGCAAAAGCGAACGGATTTGGTCTTGGCAGGCACCTATCGCCGTGCCCAACAACTCCATCAACAGGCTCAAGCCGCCCTCAACCACTATCGCCAAGAGCGGGCCACCCCCATCATTGAACGCTACCAATGGCTAGTAGTAACGGCAACAGCGGTAAATCCTCTCCCTCTTCTAGATCTCGTCATGGCCGGAGGGCTGTTGGTGCGCCTCACCTGGGACTTGGGGCAGATCTACCAACGCTCCTTTTGCTTAGCCGATGCCGAACCCCTGGCCAAGGAGCTACTGCGGCTAATGGTGCAGTTGGGGGCTGTGGAACTGGGCACGCAATCCTTAGGGCAGTGGCTCAAGGGCAATTCCCTCACCTATCTAGCAGGAAGTTGTTTACAGGGGGCAACGGCAGCCTATGTGTTGCGCTTGAGTGGGTTAAGTTTGATCCATTACTTTGAGACCGCTCCCCAAGCAAAATCCCTACCTTTGGTGACTCGATTGCAGCAAAGCCTTCAGTGGGCACAGCAGCAGGTGGGACGCTCTCCTCTGCAAAACCTAGGACATTCTCTTGGCTTGCCGTTGGCCTAGCCAGTGGCGCAGGAGTTGACCCGCAAAAAGCACAACAAATGCGGGATTGTTAATCAGATAGCGTTGCCAGAGGCGACGGGGTTCCTGAAGGAGTCGAAAGAGCCACTCCAAGCCAATTGCCATCATCCAACGAGGCGCTTGAGCCACAACGCCACTGTGAAAGTTAAAGGCTGCCCCCACACCCACCAAAACAATCGGCAGAAAAGGACGTTGGCGAGCCATCCACTCCTCCTGTTTGGGACAGCCAAGGCTGACAAAGACCAGATCCGCGCCACTGTCAAGGATGCGCTGGCGATCCTTGGCCTCCTCCGCGGGGGTCAAGGGACGAAAAGGCGGCGCGTAGGCACCTACCAACTGGATATTGGGAAAGCGTTTTCTCAGATTCTCTTGTAGCCGCTCCAAGACCGGGGGTTTACTACCATAGAGAAAAATCCGCCAGCCTTCCTGCTGGGCGCGATCGCACAACGCCAGCATCAAATCAGGACCATAGACCCGTTCTGCGTGAGGAAAGCCAAAGAGCCGTAAGCCCCACACCAAGGGCATGCCGTCAGAAGTCACCAGTTGGGCACCGTTAACCACCCGTTGGAAGGGCGATCGCCACACCCCCGTCATCACCACATGAACATTGGCCGCCACCACGTAGCCCCCCTTGCCTTGACCGATCCATTCAGCCATGAGATCACAGGCTTGACTGTAGGTGGTGACATCAATTCGTGTCCCTAAAATGTGCGCTGACTCCACGCTGGGTCTGCTCCGCATACTTCACGTGATTCCAGCGTAGAACATTGGTTGCAGAACCAAAGTGAACATCCGACAATGCAAAGCAGATGTCATGTTGTGCCTTGGGGAATGAATTTAGAAGAGTGCTATCGCGTTCTCGAGTTGCCACAAGGAGCGTCCTTAGCGCAAGTGAAATCCGCGTACCGACGCCTAGCACGACGCTATCATCCCGATGTCAATCCTAGCGATCGCACTGCCCATGAGAAGTTTATTCTTCTGCACCAGGCCTACGAAAAACTTGTGCGCGTCCTGCCTACCTTGCGAGTCAGCCCCATTAAATCCGAGGCTCAATCCCCCCCGCCCCTCTCTGCCTTTGAGATTAAACTAAAACATGCCAGCTATCGCCAACTGCGGGAATTTCTCAAGTATCGCTGCTATCAACGCGCTATTTCCCTAGTGGAAGGCTTGGCCAGTCGATTGCCCCAAGATGCTGAAGTACGCCAGTGGCAAGCCGTCACCTATCAGTGCTGGGCGCGGCAACTCATTCGCGATCGCCAGCCTCAAGCCGCACGGGAATACCTACATCGGGCTCTAAAAGCTGACCCAGACAATCGCACCCTCTGGCAAGAAGCAGAAAAAGACTTTCGTACCTTAGATCGTCTCTATGGCAAAGGAGTTTAAGTCCAGTCTTCCCGCTTACTGCTGCCCACCTTGTAAATACCGCCTCGGGCATGGATAGCACGGGTGCGCTCAAAGAGTTCCTCCTCCGTAAGGTGCCATTTTTCCAAGAGTTCGGCCATGAGTTTTTTATTCGTTTCAGCGCCCGGAAAGCCATCGTAGCGAATGAGCAGGCGTCCTAACTCCGCCAAATTGTAATCACTCATATCCTCTTGCTTGAGGCGCTCGAGAATTAATCGATCTTGGGCTTCGCGGGGATGTTGTAGGTTCTGGGGAGTTGTCATTTTACCTTCCAAGATCCACTTTTTAACGTCCAGTTTTGCGATAGCGATTTCCCGGCAGTTGCTCAACCCAACCCATTAGCTCTAAGTGCATTAGTTCTGCCATCACGACACCTGTATCTAAAGCCACCTGCTGCACAATGTTATCAAAAGCAACACTATTGCTGCCTTGGCTCAGGTTCTGAATTGCCTGCAGAATCTGTTGCTGGGGCAACGAAAGCGTTGGGGGTGGGGTTGAAAATGGTCTTGGATCGAGGGGGGGAGTATGCCCCAATTGTTCGAGGAGGGCTTCTTCTCCTAGGATGATCTGTGCGCCTTGATTGACCAGGCTCAGGGCACCCTTGGCTCGGTGGTTATCCAGATGCCCCGGCAGCACATAGACATCGCGGCCATACTCAGCAGCATAGCGAGCAGTAATGAGGGCACCAGATTTGTAGGGGGCTTCAGCAATAATCACTGCACGGCACAGCCCCGCAATAATTCGATTGCGGCGAGGAAATTGGGGGCGATCAGCACCCACACCCCTCGGATACTCGCTCAAAATTCCCCCGCGTTCACAAATTTGGTAGTACAGTGGGCGATTCTCCGGCGGGTAGATCATATCTACACCTGTGGCTAAGACGGCTAGGGTAGCGCCCCCAGCCTCCAGACAGCCCCGATGGGCGGCTCCATCAATGCCCGCTGCCATACCCGAAACAACAATAAACCCCGCCTGCCCAAGGGCGTATCCCAACTTGTGTGCCCAACGCTGCGCATATTCTGAAGGATCGCGGGTGCCGACAATCGCCACTGTTGGTGCAGGCTGGCTCAAAATTTGAAGAACACAAGCCCCGCCGTAATAAAGTAAGGGTGGCGGGTCGGGAATCTCCCGCAGCAGGGATGGGTAACGAGGGTCGCTGAGCACCCAATGGTGAGGGTTTTGCCGGCAGTGCTGCTCATAAAGGGCCAGGGGGTAACACTGCTGACGTGCTTGGGCAATTGCTCCTTGGAGCTTAGCACCAATGCCTTCCACTTCTGCGAGAGCTGCTAAAGGGGCTTCCCAAGCAGTTTTCAAGTCTCCAAAGTGCTGCCACAGGCGCTTGAGTAACACAGGGCCAAGGCCGGGGATCTGGGACCAACTGTACCAATAGGCAGCATCAGCGGGAACCAAGGGAGTTAGTAGGCTTCTTGTAACTCGTAGAAGTCAGGGGTGATGTAGTCTTTGCGCAGCGGCCAGCCCACCCAATCTTCAGGCATGAGAAGGCGCTTCAAATTTGGGTGCCCTTCATAGATAATGCCAAACATATCGTAGGATTCTCGCTCCTGCCAATCGGCGGTTTTCCAGATCCAATAGACTGAAGGGACGCGGGCATCGTCACGGGGAACAAAGACTTTGAGGCGCACCTCGGGGGGGCGATCGGCGTTATCCCTGAGCTTGACCAAATGGTATGTGCTCACCAAGTCCTGACCGGGACCAGAATCATAGGCAGCTTGGCAGCGTAGGTAATTAAAGCCATCGGCATAGAGGGCTTGGCATACCGCCAGTAGGCGATCGCGATCCACCTTGAGCATTTCTACACCAGAGGCGTCGGTACCGAGGGATTCTACGCTCAAGTTTTGGGACTGTAAAAAGCGGTATACAGGGCCAGCTTCAACAATTGCGGCCTCGGGGGTGTCACTCATCTTTACTGCTCCAACCTCAACGGCACTTAACTGACTCAAGACCATTCAAGGGCACGCTTGCGCCACGCATACACCAGCGCCACGACCAGAATGGCAATGAAGATTAAGGCTTCAATAAAAGCCAGTAATCCCAACTGATGGAAGGCCACCGCCCAAGGATACAAAAAGACGGTCTCTACATCAAAAATGACAAAGACAAGGGCAAACATGTAGTAGCGCACATTAAACTGAATCCATGCGCCACCAATGGGTTCCATCCCCGATTCATAGGTGGTCAAGCGAATCATGCGCCCCGATTTGGGACGTAATAGTGCAGAGGCGCCTAGAGCCAGTACTGGCACCAGACCACAGAGAATCAAAAAGCCAAGAAAATACTCATAACCACTGAGAACAAACACAGTTGCTGGGTTCCTCGATCTTGGAATCGCTACCATTTTGACACACTCCCCTTGCGATCGCTAGGCTAGAAATCAATAGAAAAAACTAAATTGCCCTATAGCAAAGCATTCGCTAATGTCCCAACCCACTGTCCTTTGTGCTGGCGAGGTTCTCTTTGACTGTTTAGAGGCGCCCCCCACTCCCCGCCAATGTTTTCTGGGGGGTGCCCCTGCCAATGTCGCCTGCGGTTTGGTGAAGTTGGGTGTCAATGCAGCTTTTTTGGGGGCGGTGGGGGAGGATGCCTTGGGGGAGCAGGCCTGTGCCGAATTGGCCGCGTTGGGCGTCTATATCGATGCGTTAGAGCGGGTGGCTGGGGTGCCGAGGCGGCAAGTGCGCGGACAACTGGTGGGCTGCTATCTCCAGATTGTGTGATTAGCCCCAGCGGGAACCTCACGAGAAGCCGATACGAAGTTCAATTGACATACTCTCAACACAGCAATACTTGCCTCAGAACCAATATGACTCACAGCACCACAGT
>NZ_JARJMS020000008.1:0-6824 GCF_029335995.1 Thermosynechococcus sp. Uc | reverse complement strand
GCGCAGCCAACCGAGCTTCGGCAGAAACAGGCGGCTATTGGCCTGATCGAGTTTGAGCTGTTTCGGGTCGGGAGAGCGGACGCTGTCCGCTTGGCCTTTTTTCTTGAAACGTGGGAAGTCGGCTTGCTTGGCGAAGAAGTTGCTGTAGGCACGTTCTAAGTCCTTGAGCAACTGTTGTAGGGGATGTACGGGCGTATTCGCTAGCCAAGCGGTGTTCGGCCTGTTTCGTCACTCGGTCTGATCGCCAGTCGGCATGAGTTCGTATTTGAAGGTTTGGATGCGCTGCAGGTGGTGAATCATATTTTTATCGTGCGACAGTCCATTGAGCAGCAGCAGAGGCCACAGTGAAATCCAAGGAGGGCTACGCCGTCTGCCCTATCCTTCCTCGCCCTGTTGGCTTGCTCCCGCGCAGCGGTACGGCGGGGCTTGCTGCATCTCTGGTCAAGTGTGAGGCTATACTGGCAGTGACGACGTGGAGTCGCAAGATGGATGCAGCTCAAGTGAAAGCTTTAGTGGAAAAAGCCCTAGAAGATAAAATTCTTACCCTTGAGGAGCATGGCCAGATTATTGATGCGGTGCTCTCCGATGGCCAAATTTCCGAAGAAGAGGAGAAAATTTTACAGGAACTCCTCGAACGGGTCGCCTCCGGCGAAATTGATTCCCAGTACTAGGACGTTTGAATCTGCACTCGCCCTTGGCGCAGGACGTGCCATTCCCCCGATTGCCACTGCACCACGGTTGAGGGTTCTGCAGGCGTAGGGGGTAACCGCCAAGGGTGGAGCGTCAGCACTTGGGGAAACTCACGAGCGATCGCCCCCACTTCAATGAGCGGCGGCTGCCCCGAACGGTTAATGCTGGTGGTGGCCAAAGGTCCTGTTTGCTCTAGGAGCGTTTGCGCAGGAGGCCAATTGGGAACCCGTAAGCCAATTGTGCCTGTACCTAGGGGGTTCAATCCGGGGGGGAGTTCAGCGGCAGGCAATACCAAGGTTACAGCACCTGGCCAATAGCGCGCCGCCATTGCAGACCACTGTTCCCATTCAGCGGCAGTGCCACGTACAAACGGCCAGAGTTGCTCAGGATTGGCGCCCATGAGGATCAAGGGTTTATCTGGTTGGCGCTCCTTGGCGGTATAGATTAGTTCTCCGCGATCGCAACGACTGGCCAAAGCGGGCACTGTATCGGTGGGAAAACTAATCAACCAATTGCCTGTGCGCACTGCAGCCACCAAAGCAGCTAGACTTAACTGTGCCATGCCTTTTCCCTACCAACCAATTCAAGTGACTGGTATTATCCCACTCCGCAAATTGGATCGGGGTTGCGGGAGCAACAGCTTCTTGAGTACGGGCACGCCGGGGGAAAATTTCTGTCACCCGCTATTGGGCATAGCGACGACTGGTGAGGGTGGTTACGGGAACAGGCACAAAGTCACTATCCCCAAGATAACGGGCGCGATCGGCATAGGCAATTTGCATCACACTGGCGAGGTAGTGACCGCGATCAAGGGGTGTGGAAGTAGGGGGAAGTAGTTGCCAAAGATTGAGCATTTGCACAAGAGCAACACCCCCAGAAGAGGGGGCGGCATCGAACAAACTTGAAATACATAGTAGGTGCCACAGATTGATAGTAGGTGCCACAGATTGGCGATCGCCAAAGGGGAGTATAAGTTGGCAAATCCTCTTGGCTGATTTTGCCCCCTTGCTGTGCCATCAAGTCCGCGATCGCGCCAGCAATCCAGCCCTGATAAAAGCTTTTGAGGTCACGGGCGATCGCCCCCAAAGTTTTTGCCAACTCTGGCTGCCGAATGAGGGGACTCAAGGGGGGAACTTGACCATACCTGAGGAAAATGCGCGCAGCGGTGGCATCCTGCTGAAGAACAGATTGGCGCATTGGCGCCCACTGCCGATAGCAGGAGGTGACGGCAAATCCCTGTTGAGCCGCCTGAATGGCAGGCATCACCACTTGAGGCCAAGGCAGTTGACCGTAGCGTTGGTGCAAAGTGGCTAAACGAGCAACGGTGCTGGGGGTGCCTGCAGCTAAGACCCACTGCAGCATCTACGGCATTGCCCCCTGTTTTGAGAATTTCTATCCCTACGCCTGCTGCTGCGGGTTGAGCCGCTGTAACCCTTCCCCGCTGACCCCTCGTCTGGGCTAGAGTGAAGGTTCCGCTAGGACAGTGCCTAGGAGGGGCGATCGCCCCCCTTGAGCAACTTTCCTTAGACTAAACCCTTGTCCCATGATTGATTTGGCTCAAAACCGCTGCGGAACGTCAGCCTGTAAAATAAATACACGAAAAGAGGATTGTTGCAAAATCTATCAACCGCCAAGATTTATCTTTGCCATGCCAAATTCACTTTTAGAAACCAGTTGGTGGGTGCCCTGTTATGGTTTGGTGGGTGCAGCCCTAACATTGCCTTGGGCCACTGGTTATGTGCGGCGCACTGGCCCTCGACCGGCTGCCTACTTTAACCTGCTCATGACCGTTGCTGCCTTTGTCCATGGCTTTTTTCTGTTGCAACAAACTCGCAGTGGCGCCACCACAACAATTGTGTGGCATTGGCTGCAAGCGCCTGGTCTAGACCTCTCCTTTTCGATTCTGGTCAATAGTGTCACCACTGGGGCAATGGAACTGGTGACGGGGCTGAGTATCTTGGCACAAATTTTTGCCCTTGGTTACCTTGAAAAGGACTGGGGCATGGCGCGGTTCTTTGCCCTCATGGGCTTTTTTGAAGCAGCCCTCAGTGGCATTGCCATTAGTAATTCACTTCTGCTTAGCTATGGGCTACTGGAGATGCTGACCCTCTCAACGTATTTGCTCGTTGGGTTTTGGTATGCTCAGCCCCTCGTGGTCAAAGCTGCACGGGATGCCTTTCTCACGAAACGGGTAGGGGATATTCTCCTGCTGATGGGGGTTGTTGCTGTGGGGAGCCTTGCGGGCAGCTATGATTTTCCCGATCTCTATGAATGGGCAGAACAGGTGAACTTACCGCCGGGTTGGGGCTTTTTACTGGGTCTGGCTCTCACTGCTGGTCCTACGGGGAAATGTGCCCAAGTGCCTTTACACCTCTGGCTAGATGAAGCAATGGAAGGCCCTAACCCTGCCTCAATCATGCGGAATTCGGTGGTGGTGGCTGCGGGTGCCTATATCCTGATTAAGCTGCAACCGATTCTTGTGGCTTGTCCGGGGGCAAATGTGCTGTTGATTCTCATTGGTGCGGTGACGGCCATTAGTGAATCGCTTGTCTCCATTGCCCAAATTGACATTAAACGTGCACTGTCTCACTCGACGAGTGCGTATCTGGGACTAGTCTTCATTGGTGTTGGTACGAATTGGACAGATTTTGCCCTGTTTGTATTGCTGACCCACGCGATCGCCAAAGCCCTACTTTTTATGAGTATTGGCAACGTGATTATGACCACTAACTGTCAAGATTTGACGGAATTGGGTGGCCTAGGGGGACGGATGCCAGCCACAAGTTCGGCCTTTGTCATTGGTGGGCTGTCCCTAATTGGGTGTTTACCCCTTGGCGCCTTTTGGTCGTTTTATCGCGGCATTGACTACTACTGGCAGGCGATGCCTTGGCTGGTGGGGGTGATTTTAGTTGTGAATGTACTGACGGCGGTCAACCTTACCCGTGTTTTTCGCTTAGTCTTCCTAGGGTCTGCTCAACCTAAAACCCGCCGTGCCCCTGAGGTGCATTGGCCGCTGGCGGTGCCAATGGTAACCTTGAGTATTCTAAATTTACTGGTGCCCTTTATTTTGCAGCGGGTGCAGTTGCTGCCGACAACGATTGACTGGGGGATGGTGGCGCTTTTGGTAGTCTCTGGATTGATGGGGATTCTTCTGGGTGGATTTGTGACCCTTAAGCGCAGTTGGACGCGCTCCATTAGGGTACCCTTGCGCTTTGTGCAGGATCTGCTGGCCTACGACTTCTACATTGAGGAACTCTACCGCTATACCGTGGTTTGGGCAGTGCGTTCCCTCTCGCAGTTGAGTGCTTGGGTGGATCGCCACATTGTGGATCGAATTGTGAATACCACGGGTGTGGCCTCCCTTGTCGGGGGTGAGTTGCTGAAATACAGTGCCAGTGGTCAATCCCAAGCCTATTTACTGCTGGTATTTATTGGTGTGGCTATCCTTGGGGGGGCGATCGCATGGCTACTGCTGTAACGCCGCTGTTGAGTTTCCTCCTCTGGGTGCCCTTGCTCGGTGCCCTTGGCCTAAGTCTGTTGCCTGCTGAGAGTTTGGGGCGCACCTACCGCAGTTTAGCCGCTGTGGTGATGGCGATCGCCCTTGTGGTAAGTCTTGCGATCGCTCGCCTTTTTGATCCGAGTAATGCGGCGCCACAATTAATAGAGGTGATGCCGTGGCTAGAGCCACTGGGGTTGAGCTACCGCCTAAGTGTGGATGGCCTGTCGCTGCCGCTATTGGTTTTAAATAACTTCCTAACATTGATTGCCCTGTTGGCCACTTCTGTCAATCTGCCCCGTCCTCGGTTGTATTACCCCCTAGTCCTGCTGTTGAATGCTGGTGTCAGTGGCGCCTTTTTGGCCGACAACTTGCTGCTCTTTTTCCTCTTTTATGAATTGGAGTTGATTCCCCTCTATCTTTTGATTGCTATTTGGGGTGGGGCACGGCGCAGTTATGCAGCCACAAAATTTTTAATTTACACGGCAGTTTCCGGGGTGCTGCTCCTAGCCGGCTTCCTAGGACTAGTGTGGCTTGCCCATGCCCCTTCCTTTGACTTTGACCCCCAGTTATCCACCCTCTTGCCCCTCAGTTCACAACTTATTTTGCTGGGGCTAATTTTGGTGGGGTTTGGCATCAAGATTCCCCTTGTGCCCTTCCATACTTGGCTACCTGATGCCCACGTTGAAGCCTCCACTCCCATTTCAGTTCTGCTAGCAGGGGTACTCCTCAAACTGGGTACCTATGGGCTGGTGCGCTTTGGCGTGCAGTTATTCCCCCAAGCGTGGCAGGTCTTAGCGCCCCTGTTGGCCACGTGGGCGGTGGTCAGCGTCCTCTACGGTTCCCTGATGGCGATCGCCCAAACGGACATGAAAAAAATGGTGGCCTACAGTTCTATTGGACACATGGGGTTTGTCCTTTTAGCCACTGCAACGGCCACACCCTTGAGTATTCTGGCAGCCATTGCCCAAATGATGAGCCACGGGCTCATTTCCGCCCTCCTTTTTTTACTGGTGGGGGTTGTCTATGAAAAAACCGGCAGTCGCAATATTGAGGTGCTACGGGGATTACTGAACCCAGAGCGGGGTTTACCCCTAATTGGCAGCCTAATGATTGTCGGTGTCATGGCCAGTGGCGGCATCCCCGGTATGGTTGGCTTTGTTGCCGAGTTCTTGATCTTTCGCAGTAGTTTTCTTGCCTTTCCGGTACAGACGCTCCTGTGTATGGTGGGGACAGGCTTGACAGCAGTGTATTTTCTGTTGCTGGTGAACCGCGTCTTTTTTGGTCGTCTGCCCAATGAGCTAACGGATTTACCGGCAGTTGCTTGGGGCGATCGCCTGCCCAGCCTAATCTTGGCCACGCTAATCTTAATGTTAGGAATTGCTCCCAACTGGTTGATTCACTGGAGCAAGAGCACGGTTGATTTGCTAACCCCTACTGTTGTGACATTGCCCACCCTATGACATTGCTTCGTCCGATGCCTACCTCCTACTATCCTGATTTGCGGGCTGTGATTTTAGAGCGACTGCTCCGGGGTCAAGCCTTGTTGCCGGATTCGCCAACCCATGTCATGGAAGTGGTGGGCATTCTCAAAAGCTATGGAGTAGTACTCAAAGCCTACGCCGAAAACCTCTGTGACATTAGTGAGCGGCAGTTTCTTGTTTTCTTTCCCTTTTTCAAATACTTCAATGGTGAAATTACCATTCCCAAGCTACTGCGCCACTGGTGGCACGACCGCATTAACTATGAGTATGCCGAATACTGCATGCGCGCCATGATGTGGCACGGGGGTGGCGGTCTTGATGCCTTCTTGGATTCGGCAGAATTTCGCCAATTAGCCGGCAAGGCAATTGCGGCCAAACTGCGGGGCAATCCCCTGATGCAACTGCTGAATCAGCTTTTTCCAGAGTTTTTGCTGGAAATGGTGCGGATGCTTTGCTACTACAGTGGCTTGGGGCAGTTTTGGACAGTGATGTATCCCATCTTTCTAACCTTGAGCGATCGCTATGAGGCGGGTGAGATTCACAGTATTCCCGATGTGGTGGATCACATTCGCGCCGGTCTAATTGCCGAGGCGCATCGCCCCATTACCTACAGTGTCAAAATCCACGGTCAAACCTACGATATCCTCCCCCGCAGTGCCAACCTTACCTTTTTAGCCGACACGGCCATTCCCTACATCGAAGCGGTCTTCCTGCGGGGCACTCCCTTCTTTGGCTTGGTTTCCTTCAACGCCCAAGCCCAGCAAATTTCCCGAGATCAAGCAGAGTTTAGTTATGGTGCCCTCTTTGCAGATCCCATTCCCACGGGTGCTGCCGGCATTCCCCCCACCCTCCTAATGCAGGACATGCGCCACTATCTCCCCCCCTATCTCCTGGAGTTCTATCGCCGCCACGGTCGGGGAGAAGGCGATTTGCGGGTGAAAATCTGCCAGAGCTTCCAAAAGTCAATGTTTTGCGTCACTACAGCAGCAATCACTGCTCTTGCCCCCTATCCTTGGACGACCACTGACCCCCAAGAGCAAGCTGCCAATCGTGCCTTCTACGAAACGTGGTTGGATCGCCTCGAAACCTCCCGCCTCTGGAACGTGCAACTGAACAAATGACATACTCCCGGCCCTCACGCTGCGCGTAGAGGG
>NZ_JARJMS020000007.1:0-5199 GCF_029335995.1 Thermosynechococcus sp. Uc | reverse complement strand
GTTTATCAAGGCCAGCCAACGGCCAACCCGATTTGCATTGAAAGAATTCAGCGGTGCGATTGTTATCACTGAGAACCCTGTGGTGGTCACTAAGAAGACGCCTTACAAAGAACGAGACCTGCATCCGTTCCTGACCTACTTTCTTTACACGTATCAAAGCATCTATACCAAGACGATCTATCACGAAGAATCCTCCAAAGACCGCTACAGCCAGTGGCTCCATCCCGACATGGTCGGTGTGTATTTCCCTTTGGAAACCTGGGTTCCAGAGGTACTGGATGTTGCACAGGAAGTGGGGAGCCTGGGGCTCAAGCTCTTTTCCTATGAGTTAAAGCGCGAGCTGACCTTTAGCAACCTGCGCGAATCTTTCTTTCAGGCCGTATCCAATTCATCCTGGGCGCACCAAGGATATTTAGTAGCCGCGGAGTTTTCCGAGGATGCGGATTTCTTGCAGGAACTGAAGCGGCTTTCGAACTCTTTTGGTATCGGAGTAATCAGGCTTGCCGTAGAAAATCCTGATGACTCCGAAATCCTGATACCGGCGAGGGAAAGAGAGTTTGTAGATATTGAGACCATGAATCGGCTGGCAGAAATAAATCCCAACTTCAAAGAGTTTCTCAAGCGGATTAAAACAGATCTGGCCAGCAAAGAAATCCGCAAGGAACGTTACGAGCGTGTTTACAACACTGAAGACTTACTAAGTCTGATATCTAAGAACGGGGGCTTAGAATGACAGAAGACTTCTTCCCCCGCCGTCCCAAAGTCACGCCCAAAATCTACGCCTACGAAGACACAAATCCGCAGTATGCAGGCTTGCTCAAGGTGGGCTACACCACCAGAAGCGTGCAGGAGCGGGTCGCCGAGCAATATCCCACCGTGCGCCCCGGACCAGCGCCCTACCGCATTGTGCTGGAAGAAGACGCCATCCGCAACAACGGCACCGCCTTCACCGACCGCGACGTGCACAACAAGCTGCGCATCAACCGCATTCGGAAAGAGGACGGCGAGTGGTTGCGCTGCACGGTAGAGCAGGTCTAATCTGCCAGCAACGCCGTGCGCGCCGGGCAATTGCTGGCAGAACAGCGCAGTCTCGCTATTGGCCTGCGCCCTGAGCAGGAAGCCGCCATCCAAAAGACGATGACCTACTTCCAGAGTTATCGCCGTGAAAACAACAAGCCGCCGCACTTTTTGTGGAACTGCAAGATGCGCTTCGGCAAGACCTTCGCTGCCTATCAACTGGCCAAGCGCATGGGCTGGAGAAAGATTTTGGTGCTCACCTTCAAGCCCGCCGTGCAGAGCGCCTGGGAAGAAGACCTGCGCACGCATGTGGATTTCTCCGGCTGGCAGTTCATCAAGCCCGGCGGCCTTACCTACGAGCAGGCGGACAAAACCAAACCTATCGTCTGCTTCGGCTCGTTTCAGGATTACCTGGGCCGCAACCCCTCCACTGGCGGCATCAAGACCAAAAACGAATGGGTACACGCTACCCACTGGGACTGCGTCATCTTCGACGAGTACCACTACGGCGCCTGGCGTGAGAAGACCAAAGACTTGTTCGAGGCCAAGGACAAAGCCATAGACTACTTTGACGAAGACATCCTGCCCATCACCACCGACCACTACTTGTACCTGTCCGGTACGCCCTTTCGCGCGATCGCCAGCGGCGAGTTCAGCGAGGAGCAGATTTACAACTGGACCTACACCGACGAGCAGCGTGCCAAAGCGGAATGGGATGAAACGAAAGGCCCCAACCCCTACGTCTTCCTACCTGTGCTGGCCTATGACGGCAGTTCCATGCGCCAGATTGACGCCGCCGGTGTGTTGGAGATGGCGATGAGTCAGAAGTGTTGAACGATAGATTGAGAGACTAGAAAAAAGGGAAGAAGTGGTTTATTCTTCCTTTGAAAAATAGAAAAACAACTAAATTACCATGGCATCCTTTGAAAAGATTGTCAAGTCTATCCTTAGACAAGTTGAGCTATTTGCAACTAGAACTCAGTCGGCGATGTTCAATAGTGCATTGGAGCGTTGATTGGCAGCCAGCGCCCCTTGTGGCTTAAAGCGTTAAGTTTTGTTAGAGGATTCAACACTTCTAGTCGGGAGTATGTCACCGTGTTGATTCACTGTGCTAACATTGACCACCCTTCAACTTAAAGAGCCACAATTCTCCCCTCGCTTGCCATTGTTAATTTTGTGAGCTGTCTAGATCTAGCTTTTTAGCTCGAAGTCCAAGGGTGGCTATCGGGGCGGGGTCTGCTTCTTCTCAGACTGGCTTGGCACTATTGGCTGCGCAGGGCAAAGGCTGTTTGAAAGTCCTGACGGGTCATGGGTTGTGTCACCTCTAGTCCCTCGCCTCCCAGTACACGCAGTGGCTCACCGCCAACGGAAATCCACACAGGAGCATTGGGATTACTGGCCGTTGCTGTGTAGAGTATTTGTCCTAAACGCGCTTGCATTGAAGCACTTCCGCCCCCTTTTGTAAACTCTGGGGAGAGATCGATATGAATGCCGTCGGCTTTAAGTTCTACACGGTTGACACGGGTATTGTCTGGAATACTGGTGGTGACATCCCGATTGGCAGGCCCTATCAAGAGCCGCTCCAGACGAGATTGGATAAAGAGTTCCGGTCGCGCTGCCGGCGCATTGATACGTACTGTGGAGGGCACTAAAACTAGTCTGTCTCCTTCATTTTTAACCCAAAAGAGTTGGGTTTCCTGTTGCTGGGCAACTTCCGCTGAATTGGGAACTGTATTTCTCTGTTGGGGCGGACTCAAGGTTAGCCATGCCGCTGTACCAGCCGAAGCAAGGCCAATAACAGCCAGCACAATCAAGGCGGGGCGGGAGCGGGTGACTTTTGCGACCATCGCAATCTCTCCTTGGCGGGGCGCACCTGCTTTTAGTTTAGACAGCATCATTCAAAAGTAAAGTTCCAGTATCCATCGCGTTAGAGGAAGCCAGAAACTGCTTAAGCTATAAGGGATAGCATTTTGTACTTTCATAACTTCAAATTATGCTGCAAAGAACGCCTCGGACTGAAGAACTGGCCACTGCTCTCCTTGATGCAGTTAGGATTGCGCCTCAAGATTGGCATCGCCTTAAGGGAAATCGCCGTGCCCGTGCTCTTGAACAAGCGGCTGCCGCCCTTGTTTATCTCCTAAAGGAAAATGATGCGGAAGCACTGGCACATCTGCAACAGGCGGTGGGTTGGCTCGATCACTCGATTAGTGCGCCCCCTTGCCCTACCCACCACCATTAGCGCCGCCAGCGTCGCCACTGGGAAACCACGAAATCACTGGTGACATGGAGCAATGCTGATAGCTCTAAACCAAGGGCGATCGCGACTCCCCATCGCCAATTTATTCCCTGCCAGCGACGTAACCATTCCTGTATGAGGGGAAGCTGTCCAGTGCATGAGGCGACTCCGGCCACAAAACCCAGTCCTAACCCCAGCCAAAGGCTCAAATAGAGTAGCCGAATCGTTGTGCCGACCATAGGACCATGGGTCCAAAATGAGCGGTGAGAAAAGGTCTTTTGGTAGGGTAGCCATATTCCCCGTAGCCAGCCCCAACGGTAATAGGGCAAAGAGAGTGGTGTATCGAGGTCTGGACTAAGGAGAAAGCCGCCAATACCAAAGCTACTGCTGGCAATCACTCCCCATCGCCAGTCCCGCGTGAGGGCACTGGCTGTGAAGCCCACAAGGGGCATGCCAATCCAAGTCAAGCGATCGTGGGTACGGCCACTGGGCATTGATGACTCCGCAGAGATTTCCTAGGGTAAGCCTACGGAAAAGTGGTCTAGATCATGCAATCGGAGAACTCATTAACTCCAGTGTGCGTCTAAGTGGACTTGAACCAAGCTGAAATTTGAATCTGATGAGGGGCGATCGCGCAAAACTAAATCGCAGGATGTGCCAGTTCACATGCCTGTCCCTGATCAAGTATGCTGAGCACATTTACCTAGGCGGCTTAGCTAGTCAACTTGATAGTGCGTTGTGCATCGCTGGTGGAGGAAGCGTGAGATGGATCAACCGTGGCGTTCGTGGCAATCTCGAGCTGTGATGAGTGTTCTATGGGCACCCACTGCTGCATTGATCATGGCTCAGCCCGCTTCGGCTAGCCGCCTACAGTTATGGCGACTCAACCCGGCCACCAATCAACTGGAAATTCGCACAGAACGAGGGGTTCAACCCCGTGCTGAGTTGGTTTACAATCCGACCCGCCTTGTAATTGACTTGCCCGGTGTAGTTCTCGGTAGCCCCCAGATTACTCAAAACTATAGTGGTGCCATTCGCCAAGTACGAGTTGCCCAGTTTGACCCCCAAACTACCCGGATTGTGGTGGAGTATGCAGCTGGTGTAACCATTGACCCGCAGCAAGTGCGCTTTCGAGGGGTAACAGCGAATAACTGGTTGGTGCAACTGCCTACCCCACAGCAACAAACAGTTTCGTTACCGACTCCTCCACCCCCTTCTCCTCCGGTAACGCCCACAGAGCCACTGCAAATGCGAAGTTGGCGGGCAGATAGCACGGGTTTTCTGGTGCTGGCCGATCGCCCACTCCCTGAAGGAAGTTACACCATTCGCCGTCTCCGCCGCGATCGGATTGAAATTCTTCTCAGCAACAGTGAACTGATTCGCAATTTTAGTCCTCGGCGTCTGGAGTTGCGCCGCTTTGGGCGCGATCGCGTCCGGGCAGAGATACGTGCTCAAAGCAATCGCCAAGTCCAAATTAGCCTCGACATTGACCCCCAAGAGGCCGATTGGCAAGTTTCTCCCCACAATGACGGCTTTGTAATTGTGCCCTCAACCACAGCAATTGCACCGATTCCACCATCGCCCCAACGCCCCAGTGTCATGCCTGCAGCCAATGCTCAAACCCCCGTCACAACGATTCAGCGTGTTGATCTAGGGGGACGGGAGTTGCTGATTCAGGGCGATCGCACCATTTTTTATAGCGTGGGTTGGGAGGGCGATCGCTATCGCATTCGTTTACGCCAAGCCCAATTGGGCAGCCAAGTCCGAGAACCCTATCTTGCCACTGGCAGCCCCCTAAGCAATATTGAATTTCGCCAAGAGGAGAACCAGAGTGTTTCTATTTTGTTGACCCCTGCCCCCAACTTTCGGATTCTTGGTCCTCGCCCCCTCTCCGCGGAATCCTTTGTGGTGCAAATCCAAGGGGTGAATGACTCACCGACGAGTGC
>NZ_JARJMS020000028.1:0-29348 GCF_029335995.1 Thermosynechococcus sp. Uc | reverse complement strand
CTCGACAAATCCGAATGAAGATGTTGCCGTTGCTCCGGCACTAGTCTCACCCATGCCAACTTCTGAACCCACCCCTAAAGAGCCAGTGGCAACCACAGAAAGTGAAGCAGCAGCAGCCTTATCCCGTTGGTTTACTCAAGCCCGACTGACACTGAACACCACCAATCTACAAGTGAATTTAGCCCAGCGAATCACGGATTTTTATCCCCAAGAGGCCTGTGGCGATCGCCTGCAAGGGGAAACAACGGTTGCTGTCGTCGTCACTCCCCAAGGCAAGTTACTCCCTGCCAATGCCGCCCCTGAAACTGGTCTGCTCACTCGCAATCCCCAGATTATTCGCAGTAGTGGCTCTGCGCTCCTCGATCAAGCTGCCCTAGAACGGGTACGTCAGCAGTCCTTTGAGGCCACAGGGCAGTATCAAGCCTTAGCGCTCACCTTTGCCTTTGAATATCGTCCAGAGGTATGCCGTAGTCAGCCACCTGCAGCTGCCCCCACGCCAACCCCAGTGACACCGCGACGACCCCCTAGCCCACCGCCTACAGGTGAAGCGTCACCAACACCGACCCCCACACCTCCAGAAGAAACCCCACCACCGCCATCCCCAGAACCTAGAGAGACAACCCCCGCGTCTGCAGCGCCGGCTGCGAGTCCGCCAGCAACATCTCCCGAATAAAACGGGCGATCGCCCGTTGCAGGAGGCCGTTGACAATACGCTGACCCATGTCTTGTACCTCTGGGCGCACAATAATCCGCAGAATCACAGGAATGACCTTACCCCAGTCGAAGCCGGGAGTATCCTGCAAGATGCTGAAAATACGGCGCAAATGCTCTAGGGCATTGGGTTCACTGACAATATTGGAACTTGCCGTTGCAGGTACTGGATGGGTTACGAGGGGTAACAGTTGCACCAAGTTCCATTGCCCCATCGTTGTCCGCGCCCAAGTGTCGAGACTTTTGACAATTTCATCTGCTAGGCGATCGCGATACTCCGTCCCCCGCTCCGAAAACAGAAAATCCAAGGCCTGCTCTAGCACCACATTAAAGTCATAGTCACGGCTCTCGCGGGCATTGCGCAGCAGATTTTCGAGGCGCGTCCAGCGAAATTGACCATCCTTGAGGAGGAGATTGGTGAGACTCGTGCGCAGCTCTGGGGCAGGATCTGTGAGTAGTCGTTTGGCAATGTAGGGATAGGCAGCACTGAGAACCTTAAAATTGGGATCAACCCCCATGGCAATCCCCTCCATGGTCAGGAGGGATCGCACAATCAAGGCATAGTAGGCGGGCACCTGAAAGGGATACTCGTACATCACCTCTGAGAGGCGATCAAAAATCCGTTGGATATTGAGTTCCGAGACACTTGCCCCCAAGGCATCCTCAAATACCAAGGCCAAAGCGGGAATGATGGGTTCAAGATCCGTATCTGGCGTCAGGAAGCCCAAATGCACATAGTCGTGAGCAAGGCTTTCGTACTCGCGATTGACAATATGAACAATGGCATTTAACAGGCCATAGCGTTGCTCTGGGGCAATCTCACTCATCATGCCAAAGTCAAGATAGGCCAATTTGCCACTGGGCATGGCCAATAGATTCCCTGGATGCGGATCCGCATGGAAAAACCCATGTTCAAGCAACTGCCGCAGGGAGCACTGCACCCCCACATACACCATGTAGCGCGGATCAATCCCTAAGGCCTGAATTTGCTGCGGTTGGTTGAGTTTGACCCCCGTTACCCACTCCATGGTCAGCACCCGCCGCCGCGTGTAGTTCCAGTAAATCTTAGGAATATACACATCCGTCAAGTGGCCATAGAGGCGGGCAAAGCGTTCGGCATTCCGTCCCTCTTGGGTATAGTCCATTTCCTCAAAGAGGCGACTGGCAAACTCATCGAGAATGGCCACTAAATCACTGCGAATGTCTTTGATCAGGCGTTTTGCCCAATAGGCTACCCCCCGCAGAATGTAAATGTCCAAAGTGATACTTTCTGCTAAACCGGGGCGTTGCACTTTAACGGCCACTTCTTCACCACTGTGGAGTTTGCCGCGATACACTTGCCCCAAGGAGGCAGCAGCAATGGGGTGATCACTGAGTTCAGCAAAGAGTTCAGCGGGAGGAGCGCCCAATTCCTCCTCAATAAACTGAAACGCCACTTCATTGGGAAAGGGGGGCAACTGATCTTGGAGTTTTGTTAACTCCTCTAGATATACAGCGGGGAGGAGGTCAGGACGGGTGGAGAGGGCTTGTCCCACTTTGATGTAAGCAGGACCAAGACGGGTTAACGTTTCCCGCAGGGCGATCGCCCGCCGAAGCTGATTTTGTTTACTTTGGCCGCTAATCCTGTCCCACCAGTAGTTAAAAAGAAGCCAAAACACTGGCCAGAGAATCCGCAACCAGCGACTCAACACCAGCAAAGGCCGCCGCCGATAGTAGGCATCAATGGCCACCGGATCGTAGGGTTGAAAGGTATCCAAATCATTGGCAAGGGTTTCAGCCGCGATCGCAATCTCTTGGGGCGCGGAATCGGTGGGGACAATTGCCGTATTCATGGGCAGTGGCGCAAACTCTTAAAGTATTTTAACAATCAGTTCATCCTCAGGGAGTGCGGAAAATGCGGCTAGTCATTTTGGGGGCAAGCGGACAAGTGGGCTGGCAATTGGTGCAGCAAGCCCCCCCCGGCGCTGAAGTGATTCCCGTTGCTCGCCAAGGCACTGCCGTAACGCTGGACTTGGAAGATTTAGAGGCCATTCCCCGCTTGCTGAAAACCTTGCGACCCGATGTGCTGATCAATGCAGCAGCCTACACTGCTGTGGATCAGGCGGAACAGGAACCGCAACGGGCACAACGGATGAATGGCACGGCTGTGGGTCTTTTGGCAGAAACAATGGCAGCGGTGGGGGGGCTGTTGATTCACTACTCCACCGACTATGTGTTTGCCGGTAATCAATCGCTGCCCTATCGAGAAACCGATGCCACTGCCCCCCTCAATGCCTATGGCTACAGTAAGTGGCTAGGAGAGCAGGCGATCGCCAGTCATCAGCCCGCCCACCTCATTTTGCGCACCAGTTGGGTCTATGACCTGCGGGGGAAGAACTTTTTGCGGACAATGGTTCGCCTAGCCCAAACCCGTTCGCTGGTGCGTGTCGTTGCCGATCAAATGGGGACGCCCACCGCTGCTTCCTTCATTGCCCAAGTGACGTACCAACTCCTTGGGCGTTGGCAGGTAGATCCCGCCCTCAGTGGCCTCTATCACCTGACACCGCGGGGGAGCACTAGCTGGTATGGCTTTGCCGCCAAAATTTTTGAGCATTTGCGTGCCCGAGGCTACAGCACTGCTACCTTAGAGCCAATTCCCAGCCATGAGTATCCCACCCCCGCCAAGCGTCCCGCTTTTTCCGTCCTCAACTGTGGCAAGCTCGAGGCTGTTCTAGGGGCTCCCCTCCCCCCTTGGGAAGCAGTTCTTCAACCCCTTTTAGACCAACTGGATCCTCAATCCGTTCTCTAGGAAAGGGTGGCAGCAACCGTTGTGTTCATTTGGCTGAACCACTCAATGAGTTGCTCCAGTTGTTTTTCAATGGGCTGTGTCCCTAAACCGCGCACAGTAATTTTGCCCTGACTATAGACAAACCGAGGGTGGAGATGGGGAGGCAGTTGCTCTAGGAGCAATTTCCACGCCGGTTCCGCCATGGGGGTTTCAAGGATCACATGTTGCTTGCCTTCGGGACGAATGCGGCTAATGCCACACTGGCGCGCCAGTTGTTTCAATTCAACAACCTGCAGCAGTTGCTGCACCGATTTAGGGAGTGCACCGTAGCGATCGCTCCACTCGGCTGCCAGTTGTGCCAATTCTTCCTTGGTGGTTGCTGCAGACACAGCGCGATAGGCTGCCATCTTTTGCGCCAGATCGGGCATGTAATCGGCGGGAATAAAGGCAGTGACATTGAGATCCACTTGGGTATCGTCAACCGTGGGGATATCTTGGCCGCGAATTTCGGCGATCGCCTCCTCTAATAGTTCCACATACAAATCAAAGCCGACACTGTCCAGTTGGCCGTGCTGCTCCGTCCCCAAAAGATTGCCCACACCGCGAATTTCCATGTCTCGCATTGCCAGTTGGTAGCCAGAACCCAGTTGGGTAAACTCCTGAATTGCCCGCAGCCGTTGACGGGCAGCATCCGTGAGCACCTCCTGGCGCGGATAAAATAACCACGCATGGGCTTGAATGCCGGCGCGGCCAACACGACCCCGCAGTTGATAGAGCTGTGCCAAGCCAAACCGCTGCGCATCCTCCACTAGGATGGTATTGACGCGGGGAATATCCAAGCCCGACTCAATAATGGTTGTACACACGAGAATATCCGCCTCGCCATTGCTAAAGCCGAGCATCGTGGATTCCAGTTCTCCCTCTGCCATCTGACCGTGGGCGATGAGAATACGGGCGCTGGGCACCATCTCTTGGAGCTTCGCCGCCACCTCCTCAATTCCCTCCACGCGAGGCACAACATAGAAGACTTGACCCCCCCGATCCAATTCTTGGCGAATCGCACTGCGCACCGTTTCTGGGTCATAGGGAGCCAAGTGGGTTTGAATCGGGCGTCGCGAGGGGGGAGGCGTCGTGATCAGGCTCATTTCCCGAACCCCCGACAGAGCCATATAGAGAGTGCGCGGAATCGGTGTCGCACTCAGGGTGAGGACATCCACTTGGGTTTTGAGGGCTTTGATTGTCTCTTTTTGGTTAACCCCAAAGCGCTGCTCCTCATCCACCACCAAGAGACCTAAATCGCGAAATTTAACCGCCTTACTCAGCAGTTGATGGGTTCCCACGACAACGTCAATTTCGCCAGTTTTGAGTTTCTGCAGGAGGTCTTGGCGCTCCCGCTCACTGCGAAAGCGGTTCAGTAGCCCCACTTGAATTGGATAGGGGGCAAAGCGCTCCTTGAGGGTGTGGTAATGCTGCTGCGTTAGGATTGTTGTTGGAGCAAGAAACGCCACCTGCTTGCCCGCCATTACTGCTTTGAAAATGGCGCGAATGGCGACCTCCGTTTTACCAAAGCCAACATCACCGCAGACTAGCCGATCCATGGGGCGATCGCTCTCCATGTCGGCCTTGACCTCTTGAATGGCCTTGAGTTGATCAGGGGTTGGTTGGTAGGGAAAGGAGTCCTCCATCTCCTGCTGCCACGGCGTATCGGGGGGAAAGGCAAAGCCCTTTTGTTGGGCGCGCTGGGTATAGAGTTGCAACAGATCTACTGCCACTTTCTTGATGGCTTTGCGTACCCGTGCTTTGGTGCGTTCCCAAGTATTGCCCGTTAACTTATTGAGTTGGGGGACACCATCACTTTGTTTGCGGTAGCGGGAGAGACTATTCAGTTGATCGGCGGCAACGCGGAGAATGCCATCGGCATACTGCAGGGCAAGGTACTCACGGGTTTCATTGTTAATCGTCAACGTTTCAAGTCGTAGGAACTGGCCAATGCCGTGCTGGCGATGGACAACGTAGTCCCCGGGCTGGAGCTTGTTCAAATCCACCTGTTTGGCAGCAGCGCGGCGGCGTTTACGCACATAACCGAGGTTGACCAAGTTGTGCTGGCCAAAGAACTCGCGATCGCTCACGAGCACGGTGCGGAAGGTGGGCAAAATAAAACCACTGATTTCCGCTAAACCACTGGCTTTGAGAGCAATGGGAACTCGCTGTTGTTGCAGCTTATCAATGGCCGGAAAGTCCTTGGGATTGGGCACAAACTGGGCGGGGCAATCGTGCTCCTGCAATAGCGCTACAGAGCGGCTCGGCTGCGCCGAGACTAACCACACCGTGTAGCCCTTGTCCCGCTCCTCCCGTAGTGTCGCCGCCAAGCGAGCAAATTGGTGGGGAATGGCCGGCACTGCCCGTGCTGACAAATTAAGACCTAGCCCCTCACTGGCCAGTTCATAGAGGTGTAGGCGTTGAAACGATGCGAGGCCTTGGACAACGGCTGACCACGGGCGATGGATGGGGGGCGGTGAGGGGTCTAAAGTTTGCCAGTAGGCTTGAGTCTGCTCATACCAGCGATCGCCATGGGTAGCACAAAGGGGTGGCTCATCCACGGCAATTAGGGTTTGGGGCGGCAAATAGTCCAAAAGTGAGGCTGGCTGTGGAAAAGCCAACCCAAGGTAGCGCCGCAGCCCCTCTTGATCTTCTGGAATGAGATGGGCTTGACCCGCTGCCTTCAGTGCTTGGGCAATCAGCGGCGTAAAACTAATGGGTGTGAGTGTAACCCGCTCAAGGGCATCCAGGCGATCGCCTTCAGTGTGTAGAGAGCGTTGACTAGCCGGATCAAACTCGCGAATGGACTCAATCTCATCGCCAAACCACTGTAAGCGAACCGGTAACTCCGCCGAGACAGGGAAAATATCCACAATGTCGCCGCGCCGACTCCACTGACCCTCGGTTTCCACCAAGGAAACCCGTTCATAACCAAGGGCTGTCAAGGCGGTGGCCAGCTCCCCTAGAGATTGCTCTTGACCCACCTGTAACGTTAGACAGGCGGCACGGAACTGCTCTGGTGGGGGTAAATGGGGTTGCAGTGCCCGTTCCGTAGTGACAATGGCAATACGGGGGCGATCGCTTTCGACTAAAACTTGCAGTTGCCCCCAGACCATCTCCGCTTCCAAATCAAAGGGGTCATAGGGAGAGGCCTCCGATGTCGGGTAAAAGAGAACGGCATCCCAGCCCATGAGTTCCAATTGCGCTGCCCAGCGTCCCCCCTCCTCTAGGGTGGAAGTAATCACACACAGTGATTGCTGACTCTGCTGCGCCAATGTGGTGGCCACCAAGCCCTTGACAAGGCGGGGCATCCCCGTAAGGACAAGTTCCCGTTGGTGTTGTAATTTGCTGAGCAGTTTAGCCGTTAGCGGCAGCTTACCCCAACTGCGGGGAATTGCCATTAAGGACATAGACAGTGCCGGCGCAGGTTACCAAGACTTGAGAAGGGAATTGCCCTCCCTTCAGGCAGGGCTAACGCATTATGGTGCTTACGCTGTAGCTCTTTATCTAAAATATGAGATAGACCAAAGGGATGCAATCTAGGGACTTCGTTCATAATTATTGAAGAGCTAGAATTCCAGACATTTGATGACGCGATCGCCCGATATTGATAGCCCCCCTCGAGAATCTTCAGCCCTTGCTGACAGCGCCTTTGAGGTCAGTGACCCCATTGACCCGGAGGAGGAGCTGCCCAATGAAGTGGAAATGTCCCTCTGGGATCACCTTGAGGAGTTGCGGCAGCGGCTCTTTGTTATCCTCGGTACTGTTGCGGTTACCATTGTTCTCTGCTTTACCCAAGTCCGCTGGATCATTCAGTTCCTTGAAAAACCCGCCCATGGTGCTAAGTTTCTCCAACTCAGTCCGGGCGAATACTTTTTTGTCTCCTGTAAAGCAGCGGCCTACAGTGGCATCCTTCTAGCAACGCCAATGATTCTTTACCAAGCAATTCGCTTTATCCTGCCGGGACTGACACGGCGGGAGCAACGGTTGCTGGCACCGGTGGTTTTTGGCTCATCGATTCTTTTTATTGCTGGTTTGGCCTTTGCCTATACCTTCTTGGCACCCGCAGCCCTTGGCTTTTTTATTAACTATGGGGCAGATGTGGTTGAGCAACTCTGGTCGATTGATCGCTATGTGGACTTTATTTTGCTATTGCTTCTTGCCACTGGCCTAGCCTTTCAAGTCCCTATTCTTCAGTTGGTTCTCATTGCTCTAGGGATAGTCTCGATTCCGCAAATGCTCAGCCAATGGCGCTACGTGGTGATCATTGCTGTGGCCGTGGCGGCCGTGTTGACCCCCTCTATTGATCCGATTACCCAGGGACTATTGGCGGGTGCCCTGCTTGCCCTCTACTTTACGGGGATTGGCTTAGCAAAACTAATGGGGGTGGGGCGTTCCTAGGCTTGCCATCCCCCAAGAAAGACTCAATCAGAAAAGATGATTTGGGGGATAAAAATCAATGATGGCGATCGCCCTTTGAACTTATCAGGGCCATCAATAGAAGTGATATGCTAATGTTGCCAAATTGGTGCGTCCTCTAGCGATCGCAGAAATGGCGTTACTTTAACAAATTTTTGTGTTCAGGAGCAGTCTTCATGCCCATTGCCCTTGGGATGGTAGAAGTACTGGGTCATCCCCCTGCCTTAGCTGTTGCCGATGTGATGGTGAAAGCAGCCCGTGTTACCCTTGTCGGCTATGAAGTGGTCAGTGGTGCTCGCCTCACAATTATTGTGCGCGGCGACGTTTCTGAAGTGCAAATTGCAGTTGCCGCCGGTGTGGAAGCCGCCAAAAAAATTTTGCCTCAGAGTCCTAAGGAAAAAACTCTGTATCTGTCGTCAACAGTGATCCCACGCCCCCACGAGAATCTAGAGGCCGTTTTCCCGAAAATGCGGTTCCAATATGGCGATGGCTGGGAGCGTTTTCTAGTTTAGGGGCCTTGAAAAAGGCGCTCTAATAAGCAAAGCTCCACCGTTTAGATAATTGTCTCAGGAGGGAACACCCCAGCCAAGCAACTATCTCAACAGTGAAGCCTCAAAATCGCTAGGAAACACTTTTAGAGGAGCATTTAGGCTAGACCGGTATTGACCCCCGGCTTGCCCGTAAACAGTTCCACTTTCACAATCTTACCACCCATTTTTTGGATGCGTTGTTGCTCACGGAACCAGTTTTCGTAGGGCACTAGTTTCGTAAAATAGGTATTTTGCAGTTCGCGCTGGGTGCGAATACGGGTTTGACTCGGCACACAGGCAGTAATTTTGAACATGCGCATGGGATGGGACTCCAAATCTGTGTGGGGTGATGACACGTCTGGGAGCTAAAGGCCAGACTCAGACTGTTTAAGCACAATTGCCATGACAGGCTGACACTCTAACCCCTAACTCCCAGACAGATGTGCGACTGGAGAGCTGTACCTAGCTTAAGCCAGAGCAGATATAGTCGAAGTAGATGCCCATTTCCTTGCCGGCATCAGCACCCACCAAGCTGGCGGTGACTTCTTTCATGGCTTGGATTGCTTGCACAGTGGCAGCGATGGGCACACCCAAGGAGTTGTAGGTTTCTTTCAAGCCATTGAGCACCCGCTCATCGAGGATAGAAGGATCCCCAGCTAACATGGCATAGGTAGCATAGCGCAGGTAGTAGTCGAGGTCACGGATACAGGCCGCATAGCGACGGGTGGTGTACATGTTACCCCCGGGACGGGTGATGTCAGAATACAGCAGAGATTTGGCCACTGCTTCTTTGACGATGTTGGCAGCATTGGCACTGATCACAGTGGCAGCACGCACCCGCAGCTCGCCAGTGGCAAAGTAAGCTTTCAGCTTCTCCATGGCGGCGGTGTCGAGATATTTGCCTTGAACGTCAGAGGCGTTGATGACAGCGGTAATCGCGTCTTGCATAGTTCTTTTTCCTCAAAAACTGATTTGGATGATGGATCAACAAAGAATGCTGTGGCGACCTACTGCATGGCGCCAATTACAAAATCAAAGTAAGAACCGGCTTCAGCGGCATCTTCAGCAGACAGCAGCGAGGAAGCAACGTTCTTCATGGCGCGGATCCCTTCGGCTACAGCAGAAATGGGAGTGCCGAGGGAGTTATACATTTCACGCACACCCACCAAACCAATTTCTTCGATGGGAGTGACATCACCCGCAACAATACCATAGGTCACTAGCCGCAGGTAGTAGTCGAGGTCACGCAGGCAGGTGGCGGTCATTTCTTCACCGTAGGCATTGCCACCGGGGGAGACCACATCAGGTCGTTTTTGGAAGAGTTGATCGCCCGCTTGCTTGACAATCCGCTCGCGGTTTTCGGTCAAGGTTTGGGCAATGCGCAGACGGCGCTCGCCAGTGCTGACAAAGCTTTTGATGCGATCCAGTTCACCGGGGCTGAGGTAACGGGCCTCGGCATCTGCATTCACGATCGATTTCGTGACGACGCTCATTGAGTTCCTCCAAAGTTGGAATTGTAAAACAAGGGTCTTGATAATGTGGCATCTGCCATTGAAGTGTTACGACTCACCGGCCTTCTGAAGGCGAGATAGGCACGGCGATTGACCCGATGGGCTGACGTAACCTTCCGCAAACATTCTCAGGCATAGGGGGGACATCTCCCACATCATCGCAATCCTTTTTAACATTCTTAACGTTTTTTCAAAAATCTGCTAAGGACGGCTATTGGAGCCATTCGATAATGCGGGTACCCAGATCAAGGGGAATATTCACAGCTTTGCCGAGGCGGGGTTTCTCACGGGTGGCCTCAATAAAGGCGCAGACTTGCTGGGCACAGCCCCAGTCATTGAGGTGCTGCGCAATTGCTTCTAGGTGGGCGGTATAGTCTTCAGGTGTATCGGGATAGGACGCCTGCTCGAGGTAGCGCCACATCACTTGCAAAAAGATGCGATCGCCCACGCGGCGAAACTGAAGGTCAAAAGAGCGCCCCCATTTGCGCAGGAGCAAAGCATGGAGTTCTTCACCAGTGAGGGGCGTCAGCATTGGCAAGAATTTCAGTCCTTGCGGTCGGGACGGCTCGGACAGTGTAATAATAGTTAATAAACGTAATTATTTTACGGCTATCCGTTTCGATTCCTTAGTAAAGAAGCGTAAACCATGGCTCAAGTTTCTGGAATGTCTGATGTGCCCGATATGGGGCGGCGACAGTTTATGAATCTGCTGACGTTTGGTACCATCACGGGTACAGCGTTGGGCGCTCTTTACCCTGTCGTCAAGTATTTTATTCCGCCCTCCAGCGGTGGCACAGGGGGCGGCGTTATTGCCAAAGATGCATTGGGAAACGATATTAAGGTGTCTGATTACTTGGCAAAGCATTTGCCGGGCGATCGCTCCCTTGCCCAAGGGATTAAAGGGGATCCCACCTACGTCATTGTTACTGAGGATCACCAAATTGCCAATTACGGTTTGAATGCCGTCTGCACTCACCTTGGCTGCGTAGTGCCTTGGAATGTCAGTGAGAACAAGTTCATTTGCCCCTGCCACGGCTCTCAATACGACAGCACTGGGAAAGTGTTACGTGGTCCTGCTCCCCTCCCATTGGCACTGGTGAACACCACAGTTACCGAAGATGACAAACTGCTGTTGACCCCTTGGACGGACACTGATTTCCGCACGGGCAAAGAACCTTGGTGGACGTAAAAAGAGATTCAGGGAGTGATATGAAACACTTTTTCAAGTCTTTGACGCTGGCGATCGCCCTTGCTACCAGTGTATTTCTCTGGTCACCGCAAGCACAGGCCTACCCATTCTATGCCCAGCAGGGCTATGACAGTCCCCGCGAAGCCACAGGCCGAATTGTCTGTGCCAACTGTCACTTGGCTGCCAAACCCATCCAGGTGGAGGTGCCCCAAGCCGTTACCCCCGATTCCGTTTTTGAAGCGGTGGTGAAAATTCCCTATGACACCAGTGTGCAACAGGTGCTAGGGGATGGCTCCAAGGGGGGTCTCAATGTCGGGGCAGTGCTCATGCTGCCCGAAGGCTTCAAAATTGCACCCCCCGATCGCCTGTCTGAAGAGTTGCAGGCTAAAACCAGCGGTATTTACTACCAACCCTACAGCGAGGACAAGCAAAACATTATCCTAGTAGGTCCCCTACCGGGTGAGCAGTATCAGGAAATTGTTTTCCCTGTTTTAGCCCCAAACCCCGCTGTTGATCAATCAATTCACTTCGGTAAATACTCTGTCCATGCCGGGGGCAACCGCGGTCGCGGCCAAATCTATCCCAATGGCGAAAAGAGTAACAACAACGTCTTTACCGCACCAATTGCGGGCACAATTACCCGTCTGGCTGCTAACCCCGATGGCAGTACTGCGGTGGTGATCACCCCCGAAAGCGGTGAAGCAGTAACAGAAACCATTCCCGCCGGCCCTGAACTCATTGTCAGCGAAGGTCAAACGGTAGCCGCGGGCGAAGCCCTCACTAACAATCCCAATGTGGGCGGTTTTGGTCAAAAGGATACGGAAATTGTCCTTCAGGATCCGAACCGCATTAAGTGGCTGTTGGTCTTCTTTGCCGCCATTACCCTCTCGCAGATTCTGCTTGTCTTGAAGAAGAAACAAGTGGAGAAAGTACAAGCCGCCGAGATGAGTTTCTAAAGGAGCAATATCACCAAGGGTAGTGCAACACCTCCATGACACGATTGTGGCGATCGCCACGGCTATTGTGCCCCAACAAGGGAGTATCGGCATTGTCCGTCTCTCAGGAGCCGACGCCGTTGCGATCGCTCAATCTTTATTTGAAGCTCCCGGCAAGCAGTCTTGGAAATCCCATCGCATTCTCTATGGCTATGTGCGAGATCCCCAGACGGGGGAACGGGTAGATGAAGCGCTCCTCCTTTTAATGTTTGCTCCCCGCTCCTACACCCGCGAAGATGTGGTGGAATTTCACTGTCATGGTGGCCTGATCCCTGTACAGCGAGTACTGCAACTTTGTGTTGCCGCAGGGGCACGTTTAGCAGCGCCGGGGGAATTTACCCTGCGTGCCTTCCTCAACGGTCGCCTTGATCTCACCCAAGCCGAAAGTGTAGCTGAACTGGTGGCCGCCCAATCCACAACGGCAGCCCAAATTGCTTTAGCGGGTCTTACGGGGAAATTCGCCCGCCCCCTCAAGCATATTCGTCAGACCTGTTTATCCCTCTTAGCGGAAATTGAAGCGCGGTTAGATTTTACCGACGAGCTACCCCCCCTTGACCCCCAAGCCACTGCAGCACAAATTCGTGAGTTACAACACCAAGTAGAAGGCTTTTTGGCAACCGCAGAACGAGGAGCGCTCATCCGCACCGGGTTAAAGGTAGCGATTGTCGGCCGCCCCAACGTGGGTAAGTCGAGTCTATTCAATGCTTGGAGCCGTAGCGATCGCGCCATCGTTACAGATTTACCCGGCACCACCCGCGATATTGTGGAATCCCAATTGGTTGTAGGTGGCATTCCCATCCAAGTGCTCGATACCGCAGGTATTCGCCAGACCGATAACCTTGTTGAACAAATTGGCGTCCAGCGATCGCGCCAAGCCGCAGCCAGTGCCGATCTTATCCTTTTTGTCATCGATGCAAGTCAAGGGTGGACAGCTGCCGATCAAGAGATTTACGACCAACTCAATCTCCAACAGCGGCGGCAACAGGCACCTAAGTCAGTTTTGGTTGTCTTGAACAAAGCTGATCTCCTCCGGGAAACGGGAGATATCAAAGATATTGCATTGCCCATTGCCCCCATTCCCACTGTGCTGCTCTCTGCCCTTAGCCAAAGGGGAATTGAGCATTTGGAGGACGCCATTTTAGAGCTTGTTCAAGGCCAAGGGGTTACTGCCGCCAACTTAGACTTTGCCATCAACCAACGCCAAGCCGCGCTCTTGGAGCAGGTTCACCAATCCCTGAATCACGTGCTTGCGGCCATTGATGCCCAACTGCCCCTCGATTTTTGGACCATTGACCTTCATGCCGCCGCCCGTGCCCTTGGCACCCTAACTGGGGAGGAGGTGACTGAGTCTGTGTTAGAACAAATCTTTAGCCGTTTTTGCATTGGAAAATAGCCCATGCTTTGGAATACCAGCTACCGGCTGTTATTTGCCTATATCCTTCCCTATCGGCGACGGTTGCTGGTTGCTTTTTTGTGTACCCTCGGCTACGTCTCGACCATGCCGGCGATCGCCTACCTGATTGGCCAAGCGGCCAAGCTCATTGGCGCAGGAGATTTACTCGGCCTCATTCAGTGGTGTGCGGCCTCCTCGCTGCTGTTTGTCGGTCGTAGTTTTTGCCAATTTGGCCAAGATGTTCTCATGTCCGATATTTCCCTACGGATTGTCTATGACATTCGGGTGCGGCTTTACCGTCATCTGCATCGTTTGGGCGTGGACTATTTCGAGAAAGCAGCGACGGGCGATCTCACCTATCGCCTCACTGAGGACGTGGATCGCATTGGCGTCATGATCAATAGCAGTTTTCATCGTCTGATCCCCTCGATTTTAACAACATTTGCCGTTATTGGCTATATGTTCTACCTCAACTGGCAATTAACACTGGGAACGATGATCATTGCACCGCTGATGACGTTTCTTATTGCTTGGTTTGGCAACCGTTTGCTGCGACAGTCGCGCCTAAGTCAAGCCCGCATTGCCGATTTAGCTTCCCACCTCACGGAAATTTTTTCTGGAATTCGCCTGATTAGAGCCTTTGCCGCTGAAGACTATGCCGTCGAGCAGTTTGAACAGCAAGCCGATACTAACCGCCGTGCTCGCTACCGTGCAGAACGCATCAAGTCAATGCAATACCCTGTAGTGGGGTTTCTCGAAGCCCTCAGCATCATGCTCCTGTTTATCTTAGGGGCATGGCAAATTAATGTAGGTCATCTCACAGGACCACAGTTCCTGAGCTTTGTTGCCGCAGTGGCACTACTAATAGACCCAATAAATATGATTTCCGCCGATTACAACGAACTGAAAATGGCACAGGCCTCGGTGGAGCGCAGCTTTGGCCTGTTGGCTCTAGAGCCCACAATCAAGGAAATCAGCCAGGCGCAGCCCTTACCACCCATTTCTGGGAAAGTGCAATACCTAGATGTGTGCTTTGGCTATGATCCAGAGCGTCCAGTGCTCAATGACTTTAATCTATTAGCGGAGCCGGGCGAAGTGATTGCCCTTGTGGGGCATTCAGGGGCAGGTAAATCAACCATTGTTAACCTATTGCCCCGTTTTTATGACCCCCAAGCAGGAAAAGTCTTGATTGATGGTATTGATATTAAAACTGTCACCCTTAAAAGCCTACGGCGGCAAATTGGTATCGTTCCCCAAGAAACCATTCTTTTTTCCGGTAGCATTGCCCAAAATATTGCTTTTGGTTACCCTAAACCAGATTGGGAACGTCTAATTGAGGCCGCCAAAATTGCCAATGCCCACGACTTTATTACTCAGTTTCCTGAGGGGTATCAGACATGGGTGGGGGAAAGGGGAATCAATCTCTCTGGGGGGCAACGACAACGACTGGCGATCGCCCGCGCGGTTTATGCCGATCCACGCATCTTGATTTTGGATGAAGCCACCTCTGCTTTGGATGCTGAATCGGAAGCCTTGGTGCAGAGTGCCTTGGAGAAAGCAATGAAAGGGCGCACTGTCTTTATTATTGCCCACCGTTTGGCGACGGTTCGTCGCGCCGATCGCATTCTTGTCCTAGAGCAGGGGCGGATCATTGAAAGTGGTACTCACCAAGAACTCCTAGCTCAGTCTGCCCGCTATGCCCAGTTTTACACGCAGCAGTATTTTCAAGATGCGGAATGACCCTTTTTCTGATGGGCTGGCTGTTTACGTTCTATTTTCTGAATTTGGCATGAGATCTTTCCTGGATAGCTGGATGTGAAAATAGACCTTGAACTCTTGGATTGGCGAGGACAGCCATGGGTAGCATCGTTTCTGTGCATTCTTTTGGGGAACAGTGATATTTTCTGTTTGCGCTACCCGCAGCATCCCTACAGTTTGGTTATCAGGAGTGTTGTGCAGCACTTGTTGGATTAGGGTAGCCTAGGCGGATCAGGAGCGCTGTTTTGATCCTGCTTAGATGCAACTACAAGTGACGAAGGCTGAGCCACTGCCGTTGAGGAATATTGCCAATAATGAACAATCAAGACACCAGTAGTGGTTCTGAGAGGGGGCTGAATCCCGCAGATTTACTAGTTTTGACCGATCGCCAGCGATTGCTTTTAACACTGATGAGGCGCCAGCCCAAACCCTTAAGGGTGCCAGAATTAGCTGAGCAGTTGCAGTGGTCTGCGGCAGAGGTGAGCGCCACTCTAGCAGAGATTTTGCAACTAGGTTACGTAGCAGTTGACAACGACACCTACCAAGTCAAATTTGGACGGCGTACTCCTTGCGTTCAACCCAAGCGTCAATCGCCCCGAGTTGCGGCGGTTTGGGACAAGTTGGGTTGAGTTTCATCCACTTCCTAGATCAACAAATCCTTAATGGTAGAGGCAACCCGTATGGTACTCTTAAATACGCTGAGTTTTACAAAGGAAAATCAGGACGAGTGCGCCCAAAAGTTCTTGCTGGCAACTGGAAAATGCACAAAACCCAACAGGAGGCAGTGGCCTTCCTACAGGAGTTTTTAGGAAAGTTGGTGGATACGCCCGGCGATCGCGAGGTGGTGTTGTGCGTCCCCTATACCTGTTTGAGTGTATTGTCCAAGAGTCTGCACGGAACGCGGGTAAAACTAGGTGCCCAAAATGTCCACTGGGCAGATCAAGGGGCATTTACGGGAGAAATTTCGCCACCGATGCTAGTGGAGTTGGGTGTGCGCTACGTGATTGTTGGCCACAGTGAGCGGCGGCAGTATTTTGGTGAAACTGATACTACAGTCAATCAACGGCTCAAGGCTGCTCAAAGCCACGGTCTGACCCCCATTCTCTGTGTCGGCGAAACAAAAGCGCAGCGGGATGCCGGGGAAACAGAAGCCCATATCTTGCAGCAGTTGGCGCTGGACTTGGTGGATGTGGATCAGGCCAATTTGGTAATTGCCTACGAACCCATTTGGGCAATCGGTACCGGCGATACCTGTGAAGAGGCGGAAGCCAACCGTGTCATTGGTTTAATTCGTAGCAAGTTGCAGAATCCCGATGTTCCCATTCAGTACGGCGGCTCGGTCAATGCCACCAACATTGATGCGATCATGGCACAGCCAGAAATTGATGGGGTTCTTGTGGGTGGCGCCAGTTTGCAGCCGGAGAGTTTTGGGCGTATTGTTAATTACAAGCCCCTTTGAATCTCACACTGCGTTCTATCTTGGTGCCCAAGATCGCGCCTGATCCAACAGATAGGGCGCTGCCAACTGGGGGCAAAACCATATTATCAACATACAGTCCTTTTCCCAAGGATGGAATGTGCTTAAAACAGTCACAACTGCTATGTGACTGTATTTTTTGTATTTCCATATTTAAGGAAAGAGCCACACCCAGTGGTTTATTACAGCTCTTATCGTTTGCTGGGCGATTTCTTCATTTTCTTTTAGGATCGAAGTAAGGCTGAGTAATGCCGCAAGGAGGCCGACGATGCGCCAACAACTCTCCAGTACTTTGATCGTTTTAGCTGCTTTTGTTGGTCTCAGCAGAGCTGCTGTGGCACAGCCCATAGCGATCGCCACCTTGACAACACCGGAACTTCAGGAGCTACAACGACTGGTACCCCGCAGTGCTGAGGACTACTACAACATAGGGTTAATGCACCAAGGTACTGGTAATCTAGATGCTGCCATTCAAGCCTTTAGCCAAGCAATCAGACTCAACCCTAGCGCTGATTACTACTTTGCTCGTGGCATGGCCTACTACGACCAAGGGGATATGCAGCGGGCGATCGCTGACTTTACTACGGCAGTGCGCAACGAGCCACAGTTTATTGCCGCCTACTACAACCGAGGCATGGCCTATCTCGCCCTGCAAAACTATACAGCGGCGATTGCGGACTTTGATGCTGCCCTAGCACGGGATCCCCAATTTGTTGCCGCCTACTATAGTCGGGGTATGGCCTACTTCGACAGCGGCAATGTGGAATTGGCACAACGGGACTATGAGCGTGCTCGCAGTCTCAACCCAACAATGACAGCTCAGTACTATGATCGCGCCCCCCGTCCCCTCACCGGAGGACCTTAGTACCTGAAGCCACCAATTACGGCGATAATATGGCGATAATATAATGTGCATGATAAGGATGAGCGATCGCGCCTATGCCCAGAACCCCTTCTGAATTTGCGGTTCATTTATTTCTGGATGGCGGTCACCGTGAGGAGGTGCGCTTCCCCACTATTCAAGACTTCCAGAAGTGGTACAGCAGTGAATTAGCGGCCAAAGCCAATTCCAATGACTTTATTTCCGTCCCCATCAAAAATATTCAAGGGGAATACATGGTAGTGCGTCCCTCGAAGGTGTTTGCCATTCGGGTGGAACCTGTGTTTACCTCTAGTGTGGATCGGTTTGCCTAAAGCCTATGGCGGGTTTATTCACTGGATGGATGCAGGGGGTCGTAATCTTGGCAACAGGCGCGATCGCCACCGCCCCAACCGTTACTCCCTTAATCCGCCAAAACCAACTCCCGCCGACGGTTGCCCTTGATACAACTCTTTGGGAATCCTCCCGTGAGCGAGTGCGACTTCTACAAGCCATTGATCACAGTTTGCGCTACCTGCGCACCGAGAAAGCACGCCGAGACTACGCCGCCTACACCGCTCCCGGCCAGCCAGGGGCAGCCCTAGGGGTCAATTTGCATCAGCGGGTGATTCGCTCCCTGGAACGCTTTCGCCATTTGGTACAAATCCATCGCTCTGCGGTAGAACTGCAAACAGCAGTCAAACGAGAATTTGTGTTTTATCAGTCCATTGGCGCCGATGGCCAAGGCCGAGTGGATTTTACGGGCTACTATGCACCAACCTATCGAGCCAGCTTAGTGCCCACAGCAGAATACCGCTACCCCCTTTTTCGGCGTCCTCCCAATTGGGAACAGTGGCGAGAGCCACACCCAACGCGCTTGGAACTGGAAGGCGCAGATGGACAGCAGTGGCACCAAGGTCCCCTGCGGGGGTTAGAGTTGGTATATTTGCGCGATCGCCTAGAGGCTTTTCTAGTTCACGTCCAAGGATCTGCTGAACTGCAACTGCCCAATGGTCGCCGCTTTACTGTGGGCTATGCTGCCAAAACCAATCATCCCTACACTAGTATTGGCCAAGAACTCATTCGCGATGGCAAGATTGCCCGCGAGGAACTGACACTACCGCGGCTTGTGGCCTACTTTAAGGCCAACCCTGCTGAGTTAGATCGCTATTTGCCCCGCAACGCCAGCTTTGTTTTCTTTGAATACACCCAGGGTCGGCCACCCACTGGCAGTCTCTCAATTCCTGTAATTCCAGAGCGTTCGATCGCCACCGATAAGTCCTTGATGCCCCCGGGTGCCTTGGCCGTGATCAATACCCAGATTCCCCGCAAAGCCCAAGGTCAATGGCAGCAAACCCCTGTCAGCCGTTTTGTTTTGGATCAAGATACAGGGAGTGCCATTCGCGGGCCAGGGCGTGTGGATATTTTCATGGGCACAGGAGATGTAGCCAAAGCGCGGGCGGGCCTAATTAATACGCCAGGGCAATTGTACTATTTGCTCCTGCGGGAATAACTCCCTAGGGCTGAATTGCCACTTTGATGACTTGGCGTGCCTTCATTCCTTGGAGGACGCTCTCAATCTCCATCAAGGAGGCTTGGCCACTAATGAGCTGCTCAAAGGGCAGTGTGCCACGGGTAATCCATTGCAGCGCTTGGCGGACAAATGCAGGGGTGTTGTGAAATACTCCCTTCAGTGTCAATTCTTCATAGTGCAAGCGCTCAGTATCCACGCGGATCGCGGTTTGCCGTGGACAGCCGCCAAAGAGGTTAATCGTGGCACCGGGACGACCACAGGCAATTGCGGTTTCCCAGACAGTTGGAACCCCCGTGGCTTCAATGACAATGTCAGCCCCTCGGCCTGCGGTCCACTCTTTGACTACGGCGGGAATATCGCTGCACTGGTGATGATTGACGGTTTGCTCGGCCCCAAAAGTACGGGCGATCGCCAGCCGCTGATCAGAACCGCCAAAGGCAAAGACCCGTGCTCTTTGCTGAGCTAAAACACCAATGAACATCAGACCAATGGCACCATCCCCAAGGACAACAATTTGCGGTGGACTTGGCCACTGCTCAACCATGGCTGGGTCAAACCCAGAGCGAGCCACACCGTGAAGTACACAGGCAAGGGGTTCAGTGAGCGCTGCCAAGGCAAAGGAGAGGGATTCGGGAATGGGCAGAAGATTCTGGCGGACAATGCTGGCGGGAATTTTTAGATATTCGGCAAAGGTGCCATTGTTGAACTCTAGGTGAGGGCAGAGGGAAAAGGCCTGCCGCTGACAGTAGAAACACTGACCACAGGGGGCAGAATTATTGGCCACTACGCGATCGCCCAAGCGCCATCCCGTCACCCCCGCTCCTAAGGCCACAATTTCTCCTGCGGCTTCATGGCCAAAGAGAATGGGCGGCGTTAACATCCGCGCATGTCCTCCCCGCTGCCACACCTTTAAGTCAGTGCCACAGGTAGTTGCTGCCCGCACCCGAATCACCACTTCCCCTGGTCCCGGCGTGGGATCGGCCACAGTTTCAATGCGGACATCTTCTTTGCCGTAGAGTACTGCTGCTTTCATGGAGATTCCCCGCCAGACTTCAGGTCAGCCATTTTAGGAGGCCACAGAGCACTCCCAAGAGGGCAACCACTCCGTAGAATGTACCCACAACCCGCAGTTCTGACCAACCGCCCAATTCAAAGTGATGGTGTAGGGGAGCCATCCGCAGCAGTCGTTTGCCCACACCGTCAGGTCCTTTTGTTGCTTTGTAGTAGAGCACTTGGGCAATCACCGAGAGCGACTCCACAAAAAAAAGACCGCTGACAATCAACAGTTCCCAAAGGTGATGACTCGCCAAGCCAAGACCCGCAAGGAGCGCCCCAAGAGCCAGGGAACCCGTATCCCCCATAAATACCCGCGCCGGATGGTGATTGTGCCAGAGAAAGCCAAGGCAGGCACCACTCATGACCACCGCCAAAATTTGCAAATCGGGGTAGGAAGTCAGAATCATTCCTAGGGCCAACAGGGCGATCGCTGTAGTGCCAGCGGCAAGGCCATCTAAACCATCAGTGAGATTTAGGGCATTGCCTTCAGCCATCGGCACAAAAATTGCTAAAGGAATAAAACCAATGCCCAGGGGCCAGACCCATCCCCACGGAGCAGTGACAGTGGTTGCTGTAGGATCACTACCCACTAGCCAAGCACAAAAGAGCGCTGCCCCAATACCCTCTAGGAGGAGCCGCAGCCGAGCCGATAGTCCTTTATTGGATTTGCGCTGCAGCACTTGCCAGTCGTCCCACCAACCAATGGCAGCATACCAGAGCACCAAAAGGGCGATCGCCCCCACTGTTACCGATAGTTGCCCTTGAGCGAATCCCGTCCACAGGATCGCCAGACCTAGCCCCGTTGGCACAAAAAAGATTCCCCCCATTGTCGGTGTGCCCGATTTTTTTAGGTGAGATTGCGGGCCATCTTCACGAATCACTTGCCCTGTTTTCAACCGCCGTAGAATAGGCACCACAGCCATCCCTAGAACTGCAACGACAGTAAAACCCACCAACCAAGGCACCGTTAAGGTTTGCAACGGCTGCTGCCACTGAGTTGCCCTGGTATCGTAGGCAAGACTTGCCATGAGCAAGCCAATAGCAAGAAGACCAAACAGTCGCTGTCCTGTAAGCCAACTGGCTTTGACTGTGGCGGTAGTTTTGGGCGAGGACATGGGCATCTTCCAGCACGTCACTCCGATAATAGGGGTATCCGTGCGCTACTCTTCAAGCCCTAGGTCCTCTTCTTCGTCGTAATCCCCCAAGGAGTCACCAACAAACTCCTCAATTTCACCCATATCATCAAGGGCGCTATCTAGAAGGGGGTCTGCCTCATTGCCATCGCGGGCAATCAATCGACCCGTTTGCTGTAACCATTCCAAAATGGAGCGCTCCGAGCGCCCCGCAGCCGTTAAGTTCTTTTGGGAAATGGGTTCTTCGTACAAGGAGGGGTTGTATAGGGTCATAGGGTTAGGGTAACAGTATTGTGATAGTCCAATCTTTAAGTCTAACGTTTGGCTACGGGAATGTAAATCTTCAGCCTGTGGCGATCGCTTAAAGTGGCACATTCCTTGGAACCTGCCTATACTAGAGAAGTCACTAAAAAATAGATATTCAACTTTGACACACGAGGGATAAAAAGCATGTCTTTATCAAAGAAATCATCCATCGCCTTTGCTGTTTTGAGTGCAGTGTCCCTCGGTGGGGGCGCGATCGCGGCTCCTTATCCCCCAGAAGTAGTTTCCCGATTTACGAGTGAATGCACAACTGCCCTGCAGGAACGGGTACCACAAATGGCACAATACGGTAACGCTTACTGTAGCTGTGTGATCAATGAATTGCAATCGTCACTGACCTTAGCCCAGTTTCAGGCAATCGGTGAAGATGTCCAGACCAATGTGACCCCAGAAGTGCGGCAGATGCTTACCAAAACAGCACAAACCTGCCTACAACGAGTTACCCAGTAAGAGTTGAGGGGGGAGCCATTCCCCCCAATTTTTTGCCTAGACTGTGCTGAAAAACTGAGCAGCTGCCGCTTGCAGCTCTGCTACTTTGTCAAGTTTTTCCCAAGGTAAGTCGAGGTCACTTCGGCCGAAATGGCCATAAGCAGCTACATCTTGATAGAAGCGCCCGCCGCGCTCTTGGGGCAGGTGACACAGGCCGAAGGTTTGGATGATGGCAGCAGGGCGCAGATCAAAATGGCTCTTAATCAACTCCAGTAATTGCTCTGGAGCGAGTTTACCCGTGCCAAAGGTATCCACAAACAGGCTCATGGGGCGAGCGACACCAATGGCATAGCTAATCTGTAACTCGCATTTATCGGCCAACCCCGCGGCAACAATGTTTTTGGCAATGTAACGAGCCATGTAGGCAGCACTGCGATCCACCTTAGTGGGGTCTTTACCAGAAAAAGCACCGCCCCCGTGGCGGGCATAGCCACCGTAGGTATCCACAACGAGTTTACGTCCTGTCAGTCCTGAATCCCCTTGGGGACCACCAATTACAAATTTGCCCGTGGGATTGACGAGAAAGCGGGTATTGTCATCGGGTTTGATAGCCAGATCTGCAAAGACGGGTTTGACCACTGCTTCCTGCAGATCAGACTTGATCTTTTCTTGAATGGCAGCTTCATCGCTGATGTCACCAATGGTAGCTGTGTGTTGGGTGGAGATTAGAATTGTATCAATGCCCACGGGCTTGCCATCCTCGTAGATGACGGTGACTTGGGTTTTACCATCGGGACGCAGGTAAGGGAGTTGACCCGTTTTGCGGACAGCGGCCAAGCGACGTGCCATGCGGTGAGCCAAACTAATGGGCAAGGGCATATACTCAGGAGTTTCATTGCAGGCATAGCCAAACATAATGCCCTGATCGCCCGCACCAATACGATCTAATTCAGCATGACTGAGGTGTTCCCGTGCTTCCTGGGCAGTGTCTACCCCGCGGGCAATGTCGGGAGATTGCTCATCAAGAGCAACGATGACAGCACAGCTATTGGCAGCAAAGCCATTTTCAGCGTCGGTATAGCCAATTTCACGGATTTTCTGCCGAGCCAAGTTGACGTAGTTAACCTGTGCTTTGGTGGTAATTTCCCCCGTAATCAGCACAAGACCTGTATTCACAACGACCTCAGCGGCAACGCGACTCTGGGGATCCTGGGTAAGTAGAGCATCCAGAATGGCATCGGCAATTTGGTCGCAGATTTTATCGGGGTGGCCTTCGGTGACGGATTCCGAACTAAATAAGTAACGCAAGATAGCACTCCTATGGCATGAATAACTGAAAGAGATGCAATCAATTTGCCTGCCCTAACACGGACTTTTGACTAAAAAACAAGGACTTGTTTCTAAATCTTAGAATTATACCTGAGCGGCGAGACACAGGAGTGAATGGAATGATTGGTTAGACTAAAGGCAAATTTTAAGTGATTTCAAAGATGCCTGATTCGGTGCAAATCACCTGGAGGGGTTGATCCCATGGATCACGGGGCAATTCTTCGACCACCGCTGACTCAAACACAATCCCCCAGCGACAAATGTGTTGCCAGTCTGGATGGGCGAAGAGACGATCGAAAAAACCGGCGCCATAGCCGAGACGGTAGCCTTGGCGATCGCAAGCAATCGCAGGAACCAAACACAGATGAACGACCTTTAGATCAATGAGGGGAGCATTGGCAGCAGGTTGCCAAATGCCATAACGTCCTTGCTGGAGAGAGTCTTCTTTGCCACTAAAACAATGCCACTGCAAATTCTGACCTACGATACGGGGCAAACCCCACTGTTTGGGAAGTGGCCAAAGGGAGCGCAAATCAGGTTCCCGCCGGTGGGGCACGTAGGTCAAAACCGTCGTTGCCTGTTGAAACTGGGGATGATTAAGCAAGTGCTGACAAATGCGCCGACTGCGATCTTGCCACTCGCGATCGCTCAAGTGCTGCCGCCATTGGAGATACTGTTGTCGCAGTTTGGTTTTTGCGTCATCCCTCATTGGTTTTTAGACAAACTCCTGATTTTTACCGCTGCCCTTGTGGCCGAACGTCGTAAAGCACGGGGTCTCAAGCTCAATTATCCCGAAGCAGTGGCCATCTTTCCGCTGCTTTTTTGGAATAGGGTGCAGGAGGGACCCACAGTTACGGATTCAATGCACTGTGGCCCAACACTGTTCAGCCGCGATTGATGTCAAGGGGTACCGGAAATCCTCAACAGAGGTGCCAGTCAAGGCGACATTTCCCAATGGCACAAAGCTGGTGACCGTGCATACACCCATTTGCTGAAATCACAGAAAGTCTTAAGGATATTGAGTATTTTGGTATTTCAGGATACTTTACAGGCATTCAAAAATCTACTAACTTTTCCAAAGCCAAAGCTTTTCACGCTAAACGCTTTACGAAGGGACGTTATGGCAATTAATCCAACAGACTTCATGACAACGATGGTGCGTCGCGTCCAGCTCAGCGATGCCGACAAAGCCACCTTAACTGCTGCCGCTCCTTGGGGCAAAGAAATTGCCCCAGAAATGGCAGACATTTTCTATGACTATTTGGGGCGAGATGAGGAAATGAATGCCATCCTCAATGCAACTGAAGGGCGTATTCATCGTCTCCGGCAAACGTTTGTGGAGTGGTTTGCAGAAATGTTTACCGGCATGGACGGCTGGGGCAAAAACTATGCCGATCGCCGTTGGAAAATTGGCTTAGTCCATGTGAAAGTCGGCATTGGGCCACAGCATGTCGTACCAGCCATGGCAGTCGTAGTGAATGCAGTGCGGCAAAAGCTGCGCCAAAGTGGTCAATCCGAAGTACTAGGGGATGCCCTCGGCAAGATCTGCATGATTGACTTGGCTTTTATTGAGCAGGCCTATTTTGAGGTGTCTGCCCAAGCTGTGTTGCAGGAAACTGGTTGGACACAAGCCCTCTTCCAGCGCCTCATTACGACCGGTGCTGCCTCGATGTAGTTGTTAGTTTTTGTAACTGCCGCCAAGAGGAAAACAAAATGCCAATTGACGTTTCTAAACTTGAAGCCACATTACAAAGCTTTGTTGCTAATGCTAGTAATGTCCAAGGGGCAGCGTTGGTTTCCCCAGATGGTCTTACACTTGCTGCTGTTTTACCAGGGGGAATGGACGAAGAACGGGTAGCTGCAATGTCAGCAGCGATGCTATCGTTGGGTGAGCGAATTGGCCGCGAACTTAACCGTGGACAAATTGAGCGGATTTTAGTTGAGGGTGGCAGCGGCTATGGCATTCTCACTAGTTGTACTGAAGATGCTGTTCTTTTAGTCCTTGCTGATGCCTCAGCCAAACTGGGAATTATCAACCTTGAGATTAAAAATGTCTTGGCCGAATTGCAACTGCAACTGAGCAGTTTGAATCAAACCTTGGGCGTCTAGGAGTCACCGCCGATGGAAATCATGCGCATTGTGGTGACAGGCCCTGTCGGTGCTGGCAAATCGACATTTATTCGCACAATTAGCGAGATTGAAGCGGTGGACACTGATCGCAAGGCCACGGATGAGGCAGCTAGTCTCAAACCCAAGACAACAGTAGCGATGGACTTTGGCCGGTTGCAGTTTAGCCCCAATATGGCACTGCATTTATACGGCACTCCCGGCCAAGAGCGCTTTGACTTTATGTGGGACATTCTCATCCGTAAGGCTCATGCATTTATTTTGCTTGTGAGTTCTCATCGTCCCCAAGATTTCCGAGCAGCACGGCGAATCTCTGCCTTTATGCGCCATCGAACAAAAGTACCGATGATTTTGGGCTGTAGCCACGCTGACAATCCCAATGCTTGGCCTATGGCAGAAATTGCTCTTGCCTTGGGTTACCTCAGTCCCCATGGCCGACCCCCCATGGTTGCGGTCAATGCCTTGGATCGCTCGTCGGTGGCAAACGCAATGATGCATTTGATTCAGGCCTACGCTGAAGCTCAAACCACTGCTGTTTACTAGGAGATGCTATTTACTCAAGAAACGCTTGCAAGATCAGGGGGAGACTCATGAAGATCAGTGCTTATTTGTCTGAGTTTTCACTAGGAGAGGTTTTTCGTTTTCTGGAGCAGGGTCACAAAACAGGCTGTCTTTCTATCAAGACTATAGATAATCATAATCATTTATCTGGGCTCCTACTGCCGCCAAGCCAAGAACATTATCTTTTCTTCCGATATGGGCAAATAGTAGCAGCCACTACCACTTTAAACCATCAAGGTCTCTGTCAACTGATTGAGCAACGGGGCTTGCTTCATCCGCTAACCATACAGCGAATCATGAGCCGCTATCCGGCCAATGTGCCTTTAGGTGTTTTTCTCAAATCTCAAGGGATTATGGATGCACACCAAATCCAATTATTGTTTAAGCAACAGGTGTTAACTCCAATTCCCTATCTGTTTGCCTTGAAAGAGGGCTATTTTCACTTTGATGCCCATCATCCACTACCTTTTGCTGAAATGACTGGGCTAAGTGCTTCACCACAAGCAATTACATTAGCTGGCTTGCGGTTGTTGCGGGATTGGACGCCTCTGATGGATAAGTTGCCCTTGGCGGACTCAACAATGGTGAGCTTGGTCAGTGAACCGCCCTCTGTCCAACTAGGAAGAGTAGAGTGGCAGGTGTGGGAGCATATTAACGGCATGACCACGATTCAGGAAATTGCCCAGAGACTGAACCTAGATATTCTGGAAGTACAAAAAATTTGTTTTCGCTTTGTCGTCATGGGCATGGTTGAAGAGGTTGTTAACATTGCCCCAGTAGCAGCAACCCATCCATGTCCCACAGAAATGGTAGAAGAGACCACCAATGACGTGGCGACCCCCTTAAGTTCATCATTCCTCAATGGGTTGGTGTCTTTTCTAAAAAACAAGACGGGTCTGCCTTCACTGCAATCGTCTCAGTGACATATTTGTTTCAAGCGGGCGCTCGCGGGTACTCACCCCAAAATATCGCCGCAAAGTGTTCATTTCAGAGCTATTCATTTTCCGTAATGGCGGGGATGGCTGGATAGATTTGTGCCTGTGCTCGTCACAAGTACCTGCTGCCTGCTGAATTCTCCTCTGGAAAATTGATTGCAATTCAAATCCCGATAAAAATAGTCGGATATGTTTGACAGGGCGATCGCCCCCTGCTAGGATGGTCAACAACTTGTCTGAGGCAGTCTAAGACCCATGACCGCAACCTTGACCTCCACTCCCGAAACCGCCTACTTTACCCACCTCAAATGTAAAGAGTGTGGTGCAGAGTACGAACCCAAAGCTATTCACGTCTGCGAATACTGCTTTGGTCCACTTGAGGTGAAGTACGACCTCAACCGACTGGCGACAGCCGTGACTCGCAGCACGATTGAGGCGGGTCCGAAGTCCATTTGGCGCTACCGTGCCTTTTTGCCGGTGACCTCGGCAAACCCCATTGATGTGGGGACGGGGATGACTCCCCTCATCAAAGCCCAGCGGCTGGCGCGGCGCCTCGGACTCAAACATCTGTACATCAAAAACGATGCTGTGAATATGCCTACCCTCAGCTTTAAGGATCGGGTGGTCTCGGTAGCATTGACGCGGGCGCGGGAACTGGGTTTTACGACGGTCTCCTGTGCCAGTACCGGCAACTTGGCGAATTCAACAGCGGCAATTGCTGCCTACGCTGGGCTAGACTGCTGTGTCTTTATCCCGGCAGATCTCGAAGCAGGCAAGGTCTTGGGCACGCTCATCTACGGGCCAGTGGTGATGGCCGTAGAGGGCAACTATGACCAAGTGAACCGCCTCTGCTCGGAAGTGGCCAATACCCACGGGTGGGGGTTTGTCAATATCAATTTGCGCCCCTACTACTCGGAAGGGTCCAAGACGCTTGGTTATGAGGTGATTGAACAGTTGGGCTGGCAGCTCCCTGACCACATTGTGGCTCCCTTGGCCTCCGGTTCTTTGTTCACAAAAATTTACAAGGGCTTCCGCGAATTTGTGGAAGTAGGTCTTGTGGCCGACAAGCCAGTGCGTTGTAGTGGTGCTCAAGCCGCAGGTTGCTCTCCCATTGCACAAGCCTACGCTGAAGGGCGGGACTTTGTAGCACCGGTGAAGCCCAACACGATTGCTAAATCCATTGCCATTGGCAACCCTGCCGATGGGGTTTATGCTCTAGAGATTGCCCGCAAAACCAATGGGGCGATCGCGGCAGCCACCGACGAGGAAATTGTGGCAGGGATTAAGCTCCTAGCAGAAACAGAGGGTATTTTCACCGAAACGGCTGGCGGCACCACAATTGCTGTTCTCAAAAAGTTGGTGGAAGCGGGCAAAATTGACTCCGAAGAGGTGACGGTTGTCTATATCACGGGCAATGGCCTGAAAACCCAAGAGGCAGTGCAAAACGACATTGGTCAACCTCTGACGATTGAACCCAAGTTGGCTAGCTTTGAGCGTGCCCTAGAGCGATCGCGCACGCTGGAACGGTTGGATTGGCAGCCGGTGTTGGTCTAGGTTTTCTTGTCCTTTTGAAGTTGATTGAGGGTTTCTAGAGGTCTATGGCTGTTACCGTTTTGATTCCTACCCCCTTGCAAAAACTCACTCGCGATCAGGCCACGGTGGAGTGCCAAGCCCAATCGATCGCTGAGCTGCTCGAAAAGTTAGAACAGGACTGCCCCGGCATCAAAGGGCGCCTCTGTGATGAAAGTGGTCAACTGCGGCGATTCGTGAATTTCTATGTCAACAATGAGGATATTCGTTTCCTGAATGGCCTTGAAACGCCCCTCAAGGATGGCGACGAAGTCAGCATCATTCCCGCGATCGCTGGCGGCTAGGGCAGAACACAGTGAGAATAGTTGGCTCCTGTTGAGAGGATTGAATGCTGATCACAGGAGCATTAAGCTTTTGTGCAAATATTTTTCATATCCTTGAGAAAACGCCGATAGAGAACTTCCCAACGGGGGCGATCGCCCCCCAACACTCTGAGCATCTACTGGTTCTAGGGCAGAGATTTGCTAGGATCAGGGCACTGTTTGCCGCTGCCATCTAATGTTTCAATCTTGGTTGCAACTAATTGCCAATTCACCGATATTGGCTCCCGCCAAAAATGTCGAAGACTCGCTGCTGCTGCGGTTTGGCGTCTTGGCCATGGTAATTGTTGGCTTGGTGGCCACGGATGTTGCAGCAGATACGGCCAATAGTATTTGGGCAGTTCCCCTCTCCATTGCTGGGT